>JACAFC010000086.1 GCA_013388515.1 Ignavibacteriaceae bacterium
CTGTAACAACCATGTATGCTGATAAAATTGTTACAAGTGCAAAAAGGTAAAATATGATATCGTAAAGTGTCATGTTTAACTTACCTTATTTTCTCCTTGAGTTTCAGTACTCGGCGGATTCTCAATTTTTGGTTTTACCTCGGTAACAGGGGGAGTTACAGGTTTCTTAACAGCGGCTTTTTCTGCCGCTTTCTCAGCTTCGTATTTTTGATAATTGAGTTTTTTCTGCTCGCGTTCTTCGGGAGTGAGTGTTACAAAATCATAAACTAAACTTTTCCGTTCAAATTCTGAAAATTCGTAAACATCAGTCATATAAATGCATTCTGTCGGACAAGGGAAAACGCACAACTGGCAATAACAGCACTTTGCAAAATCAATGTTGAACTTAGTAACCCAAAGTGCTTTCTTTTTTCCATTTGATGTTTTGCCGATATCATCAGTAGGCAGACCTTTCACTGTTTCAATCTCAATGCAGCTAACCGGACATGCACGCGAACACTGATCACAGCCAATGCAATCATCCATGTTAACGTACAATCGGTTTCTTTCTCGTTCTGGTAATTCTGGTCTCACATCAGGGTATTGAATTGTAACAGCAGGAACAAACATATGTTTGAATGTTACCTTCATCCCAATTGCTATTGTAGCTAAGCTTGTCCAGATATTTGAAAAGTATTCTCTCATCTTACAAAACAGTAATTAATCCTACGATAATAAGATTTACAAATGCAATAGGAATTAAATATTTCCAGCACAAAGCCATAAGCTGATCAACTCGCAATCTTGGTAACGTCCACCTTAGCCACATTTGAACAAACACAAAGAAAGCTCCTTTAGCAGTGAACCAGAAAAATTGCTCGATAGGAACTAACCACGAAACTCCAATTAAATTTCCCAAATATCCAATAGGGGATTGATAACCTCCTAAGAATAATGCTGATACAATAGCTGAAACAGCGTACATGTTTGCATATTCAGCTAAGAAAAACATCGCGAACTTCATTCCAGAATATTCGGTATGATAACCAGAAACCAATTCTGATTCTGCTTCGGGAATATCGAAAGGAGTTCTGTTTACTTCAGCAAGTGTACTTGTATAGATTACAAGAAATCCAATGAACATCAGTGGAATAAGTAAAAACTTTTCTAAACCTGTTCCTGGTCCACCGAAAATCATCCAATTCCAAATGTAACCTGTCTGCATTTCGCTAAGCGTGTGTAAGTTCAATGTTCGAGTTATCATTACAACTGTGAGTACAACTAAAATAGTTGGAATTTCATAGCTAATAATTTGTGCAGCAGCCCGCATTGCGCCAAGTAGCGAATATTTATTGTTGGAAGCCCAGCCAGCCATTAAAATTCCGGCAACAACTAATCCAGAGATTCCTATAATGAAGAAAATTCCTAAATCTAAATTCGAACCAATGAAATAACTTGAAAATGGAATTGCAGCAAACGCAGCATAGCTGCCAGCAAAAACCAATATTGGAGCTAAGTTAAATAATGGTTTATCATTAGCAGAAGCTGAAATATCTTCTTTTTGAATAAGCTTTAATAAATCAGCTATTGTTTGAAGCCAGCCATGCCAGCCAGTTCTCATCGGGCCTAATCTATCCTGCATGTGTGCAGAAACTTTTCTTTCGAGCCAAACTGCGAACAGAACGAATAAAAGAATGAAAAGCAGGGGAGTAACTCCAGTAACAATTGCGGCCAAAATTTCATTTCCAAAAAGATCTAGAAAGAAATCGTACATCATCTATCAACCTCACCAAGTACAATATCAACGCTGCCAAGAATTGCAATTATATCTGCAACCATGTGACCTCGGCAAAGAACATCCATAACTCCTAAATTTACAAATGATGGAGCACGAACTTTAACTCTAAAAGGATTTACATTTCCGTCACTCATGATAAAATATCCTAACTCGCCGCGAGGATTTTCGACTCTTGCATAAACTTGTCCAATAGGCGGCTTAATTCTCTTTGGAATTGCGGAGGTTACATCACCTTCAGGAAGCTGATCAAGTGCCTGCTCAATTATCTTTAAGCTTTCCTCCATTTCAAGTACACGAACCCAATATCTGTCCCAGCAATCGCCAACGGTTCCAACTTTTCCTTCTCCAACCGGAATATTAAAATCAAATTTATGATAAACTGAGTAAGGATCATCTTTTCTTAAATCCCATTTCAATCCAGAACCTCTTAACATTGGTCCAGAGATTCCAAAATTGATAGCTGTATCAAGCGGAAGAACTCCAACATTTGCAGTTCGTTCTATAAAAATTTTATTGTAAGTAAGTAGATCGTTAAGTTCTTTAATTTTTGGTTTGAAGTAAGTACAGAAGTCGCGTGTTTTTCTTACAAAATCGGGATGAAGATCGTGTGATAACCCGCCAACCCAAATGTAATTGTAAAGAAGCCGAGCACCGCATGTCATTTCGAATAAACTGAGAATCATTTCGCGGTCACGGAAGCAGAACAGGAAGGGAGTCATAGCTCCAATATCTGCACCGTAGGTTCCCAATGCAACTAAGTGAGAGGCTATTCTCTGCAATTCAGCCATGATCACTCGAATGTACTCAACTCTTTCCGGAACTTGAATTCCAAGTAATCTTTCCACAGCAACGGCATACCCGAATTCATTTCCCATAGAAGCAAGATAATCCATTCTATCTGTGTAAGGAACAACTTGAGGATAGGTCATTGCTTCGGCATGCTTCTCAAAACAGCGGTGAAGGTAACCGATATGGGGAATCACTCTCGTAATGATTTCACCTTCGAGTTCCAGTTCAAGTCTTAGCACTCCATGCGTTGATGGATGCTGCGGACCCATGTTGAGGACCATGTGTTCGGTCTTAACGACGGGTTTATACTCTATACTTTTATTGGTTTCGAATGACATTAATTTTTATTAATTCTCTGTCACTCTGAGCATGTCGAAGAGTGACACTTTAACAACCTAGGTCAGATTTCGACAAGCTCAATCTGACAATTATAATTTTAGTAAGGTACTTTCATTCCCTGATAAAACTCAGGATTCTTATAATCTTTTCTTAAAGGATAACCTGCTTCCCAATCATAGGGCATTAAAATTCTTCTTAAATCGGGATGATTGATAAAATTTATTCCAAATAAATCGTAAGCTTCTCGCTCATTCCAATCTGCTGAGCGCCAAATTTCAGCAACAGATTTTACTTGCGGATTATCTCTTGGTGTTGATACTTTTAGTGTAAGCTTGTGCTTTAGGTAAACGGATTCAAGATGATAAACTACGCTTAAAGTTCCGCCAACTATGTTTGAAGTTCCATCTGGTTGAGCTTCTTTTTTTCCGTTTGCATCATCAACACCTGAAAGGTTCATGCAATTATCAAATTTTAGTTCAGGTTCGTCTCTAAGAAATAAACAAACTTCATCTATTTTTAACGGATCAACAGTCATGTAGGATTCAACGGGGACTCCGGTCTTCAACTCGATGACTGCATCACCAAATTTATCCTTTAATATCTTAAATATTTCTTCAGCAGTTTTCATGCGGTTTTCTTAACTAAGGATTCGTTTCTAATCTTTTCTTGTAATTTCATCAAACCTTCAAGCAAAGCTTCGGGGCGTGGAGGACATCCAGGTACATAAACATCAACCGGAATCACTCGATCCACACCTTTTAAAACATGATAACCATGTTCCCAATAAGGACCGCCGCAGTTTGAGCAGCTTCCCATTGATATTACATATTTTGGATCAGGCATTTGTTCATAGAGCCGTTTTACCCTCAAAGCCATTTTTAAGGTCAATGTTCCCTATACAATAATAACATCTGATTGACGGGGCGATGGACGAGGTATAACTCCAAATCTATCAAAATCATAATGTGAAGCTGAAGTTGCCATCATTTCGATTGCACAGCACGCTAGTCCAAACCCAACTTGCCAAAGTGATGAGAGCCTTGACCAATTAAGCAGATCATCTACCGAGGTAATTACTATGTTATCGTCAGAAAATTGTTTATCGAGTAATCCCATATAATTATGCTACTTCAATTTCTTCATTAGGAATTTTTATATTGCTATCGGTTTCATTTTTCTTTAAAACCGGGGGAATAGGATGAGGGCGATCCCATTCAAGGTCACCTTTACGCCATTCGTAAGCCATTCCAAGACCAAGCAGTATTAGAAAGATTGCACCCACTGCGAAGCCAGCAAAACCATAATCTTGATAAACCAAAGCCCAGGGAATAAGCATCACAACTTCTACATCAAAAATTAAAAAGATAAGCGCAACAACATAGAACCTAATATTAAATTTAACCCATGGACTTCCTTCCGGATTTTCGCCGCATTCGTAAGTAAGAAGTTTTTCATGAGTCGGGCGGGATGGTCTTATTAATTTTGCAGCAATTAATGCAACAACCACGAAGATTATCGCAATCAACAAGAAGACGAATATTTTGCCGAATTCAGTTAGCATTAATTATAATTGACTATAGCGAAAACGATGACATCAATAAAGAGTAAGAAATAATCTACTCAAAAATAATAGTAATGTTCATCTTAACAAATTTTTTTGCAAAATTTTTACAAGATATATGCCGTATATTCATTTATATTAATTATTAAATTATTAACTTTTTATAAATAGCATGGATTCCTATTATCATAAATAAGAAGATGAAAGGATTATTTTCTCAGGATTGAAATAAGCTATGTGAAATTAATCTCCAAAACTTGCTGCCCTTAAATGAACATAAGTTATTTTTTGTGAACACGACCGATATTTCAAACTGAGGGTATCTAACCTAATTTTTCTTTATAATAAATCAACTGTGTAAATTATTTTTTTGTTGTGTGAACTTAGAAGATAAATGAAAAAATGTATAAGATTATTAAAATATAAAGATAAAATAAATGTTTGCCTTTAAAGAAAGTGCAGCATTTTTACACAACTGATTTTCTTCTCATAAAAGAGAAAAAAAATTGTTTGATTTTCAATGTAATAGAATGAATGCTAATTAAAACCAAATCTATTAACACTAATATCATTTCATTTAGTCAACTAATAATGGCATTAACTTTGTGACAAGTTAAAAATTAAAAATAAATTCTTGGTAAAAAATGAACTTAACACATATTGAACATATTGGTATTGCAGTTAAAAGTATTGATGAGGCAAAGAAGTACTACGAAGATATACTAGGTTTAAAATGCTATGCTGTTGAAGAAGTTCCCGATCAAAAAGTTAAGACGGCATTCTTCATGGTCGGCCAAACAAAAATTGAATTGCTCGAATCAACTTATTCTGATGGACCAATTGGAAAATTCATAGAGAAAAAAGGTGAAGGAATTCACCACATTGCCTTTGCTGTAAAAGGGTTGCAAGATTCTCTTGATGAAATAAAATCTAAGAATATAATTTTAATTGATGAAAAAAGCAGAAAGGGTGCTGAAGGTTTAAATATTGCATTTCTGCATCCAAAATCTACTTTTGGTGTGTTGACCGAACTTTGCGAGAAACCAATTTAAAATTGAAACAATATTAGATGAGTATGATATGTCCTCTCAAGATAAAATTAAAGAATTATTAAACCTACGTGATCAGGCTAGACTTGGTGGAGGCGAAAAACGAATTGATGCTCAACATCAAAAGGGCAAATTAACTGCGCGTGAGAGACTTGAACTGCTGCTTGATGAAGGTAGTTTTGAAGAGTTTGATATGTTTGTTTCTCATAGAAGCATTGATTTCGGTTTAGATAAACAGACCTATCTTTCCGATGGTGTAGTTACTGGATATGGAACTATTGATGGCAGATTAGTATACGTTTTTTCACAAGACTTTACCGTTTTTGGCGGCTCTCTTTCAGAAATGTATGCTCAGAAAATCTGCAAAATAATGGATAAAGCTATGAAGGTGGGGGCACCTATAATCGGTTTGAACGATAGCGGCGGAGCACGTATTCAAGAAGGTGTAAAAAGTTTAGGCGGCTACGCCGAAATATTTGAACGAAATATATTAGCTTCCGGTGTAGTTCCTCAGATATCGGCTGTCTTTGGGCCTTGTGCAGGCGGTGCTGTTTACTCACCAGCTTTAACTGACTTTATCATCATGTCGAAGGAAACCAGTTATATGTTTGTCACTGGTCCTAAGGTTGTAAAAACAGTTACCGGAGAAGATGTATCCGAGGAACAACTTGGCGGAGCATTTGTACATGGTACAAAATCCGGAGTAGCCCACTTTATTTCTGACAATGAGCAAGAAGGAATTTTGCTTATCAGAAAACTTCTGAGTTACTTACCGCAAAATAATTTAGAAGATCCTCCAGTGATACCTTGTAACGATCCGATTGATCGGCTTGAGGACAGCTTAAATGATTATGTTCCGGAAAATCCCAATAAACCTTATGACATGAGAGAGATTATACACTCGGTTGCGGATTTTAAAGAGTTTTTTGAAGTAAGTGAATCATTCGCTCCAAACATTATCACAGGTTTTTCAAGATTTCTTGGCATGCCTGTAGGAATAGTTGCTAATCAACCAAATTACCTCGCAGGAGTTTTAGACATCAATGGTTCGCGTAAAGCTGCACGATTCGTTAGGTTTTGTGATGCTTTTAATATTCCGATTGTAACATTTGTTGATGTACCAGGATTCTTACCTGGTACTGCACAAGAGTATGGAGGAATCATTATTCATGGAGCAAAACTATTGTTTGCATATGGCGAAGCCACAGTACCAAAAATTACTGTAATAATTAGGAAAGCATACGGCGGTGCATACGATGTAATGAGTTCCAAACATTTAAGAGGTGATATAAATTACGCTTGGCCAGGTGCAGAAATTGCTGTTATGGGTGCAAAAGGTGCAATTGAAATTCTATACAGCAAAGAATATAAAGATATACAAGATTTAGAAGAGAGAATGAAATTTTTGCAAAAAAAGGAAGAAGAATACAAAAGAAATTCACCACCCCTTACGTCGCAGCTAAATATGGCTACATTGATGATGTAATTGAGCCAAGGAATACTAGGTTTCGAATAATTCGTGCACTCCAGTCACTATCGACTAAAAAAGATATTAATCCACCAAAAAAACATTCAAATATTCCATTATAAGGATTAGGAAATGTTTAGAATTTTTAAAAAGCCAGATAGAAAACTAGGATCCCTAGATCAGAAAAAAAACGAATTGCATAAAGTGATAGATACTGATCAAGAGATAGCTGCTGTAATTGGGTATGCATTATTTCTTCACCTTCAGGAACTGCATGATTATGACAATATGGTTCTGACAATTCAAAAAGTTGTTAGGCCATATTCTCCATGGAGTTCAAAAATCTATGGGCTTAGGCAGATGCCAAGGAGATAATTATTTTATGAAAAAATATAAGTTTAAACTAAATGAAAAAGATTATGAAGTGGGAATTATTGATATTGATGATAACATAGCAGAGGTTGATGTAAACGGGGTGGTTTATGAAATACAGCTTGAACGAAAAATAACAACAACTAAAACACCAAAATTAATTAGGAGCACTGTCTCACCTTCAACCGAAAGTGATCCAAAATTAACTAAAACTAGTGCACCGTCATCTCCCAAAGGTACAGGTTCTATTAAATCACCCTTGCCTGGCACCATCCTTAGTATAAATGTTAATGTTGGAGATAAAGTCAAGATAGGAGATAGACTTTTAGTTCTTGAAGCAATGAAAATGGAAAATAATATTAATTCGGACAAAGAGGGAGTAGTTACATCAATAAAAGTAAATCAACGTGACTCTGTACTTGAGGGTGATGTTTTGATTGAGATAGGAGTATAAATTAGTGGATACTTATTCAATTCTATGGACTGTGTTTGGAATTCTATTTGTCCTCGTTTTTTTAATTGATATGTATGTTACCGATCATCGAAAAGGGAAGATTCAGGTTAAAACTGCTCTAATATGGACAAGCGTTTGGATTTCTACAGCATTACTTTTTGCGGTAGCAATATACCTTTATTTACCTGAAGGTAAGCAAAAAGCATTTGAATTTATTACTGGATACTTAATTGAATATTCTCTTTCTGTTGATAATCTTTTTGTGTTTATACTTATCTTCAGCATGATGGGAATAACGGAACGAAACCAGCCAAGAATTCTTAAATGGGGTATTATAGGTGCAATAGTGTTAAGAATCGTGTTTATTGTTGCTGGTGTGGAATTAATCAAAGCATTTAGTTTTATGATTTATATTCTTGGCGCAGTGCTGGTATTTACTGCAATAAAAATGTTTTTATCTAAAGAGGAGCAAATTCATCCTGACCATAATATTTTTGTAAAAATTGCTAAAAGGTTATTCAAAATAAAAACAGATGTTGGAAGTGATCACTTTTTCATAAAGCATGATGGGACTATTTATGCAACCGTGGCTTTCATAACATTGGTTTTAGTTGAATCCACAGATGTGGTTTTTGCAATTGACTCTATTCCTGCAGTGCTTGCAATTACTCAAGATCCTTTTATTGCAATTACATCCAATTTATTTGCAATACTTGGGCTTAGATCACTATTTTTTGCATTGGCCGGCATACTTAACTTATTCAGATATTTGAAATATGGTATTTCATTTATTCTTCTTTTTATTGGTGTAAAAATGTTGATCTCAGGATGGCTTCATATTCCCGTACAAACATCTTTGCTTGTTATTATGGGAACTCTGTTGTTATCAATTTTGGCCTCTGTGATTATCAAAGAAGAAGAAGAAGTTGATCATCATGCCTTTCATGATCATCCTCCAAAAAATATTAAGGATAAATTACTGAAGTAATTTGTGTAAGTAATATTTACAACAACCCTATTCTGGTGAGCAGGGTTTACAATTTAAATCAAGAAAAAATCTAATCCATGTCTTTGTCTATTCCATTATCGCCAATTTCTTTCGGAAATAGTTTATCAATTAGTTGGATGATTATAAAAAAGACGAACATGAATACGAATATTCCGCTCATTGCTTTAAAGGTTATCCAAACAGAGTTATAAAAATTGGTTAATACTTCCTGTGTAAACATTTAGCTACCCTTTCTTTTAAACAACTAATGATAAGATGAGACCACCGGCAATAACAGATCCAATTTGACCACTAACATTTGCGCTAACGGCATGCATAAGTAAAAAATTAAATTGATCTTCCTGCTGACCCAAATTGTGAATTACACGAGCAGACATCGGGAAAGCCGAAATTCCTGCAGCGCCAATCATGGGGTTGATTTTATTTTTCAGAAATAAATTCATCAACTTTGCAAAAAGTACACCTCCGGCGGTATCAAAAATAAAGGCGACAAGCCCCAATCCTATAATTATTAATGTTGATGGCTGTAAGAATTTATCGGCAGTCATTGTTGCAGCTATGGTTATACCTAATAAAAGAGTAACTATGGACGCTAATTCATTTTGGGCAGCCAGCGAAAGCTTATTTAAAACTCCACACTCTCTAATTAAATTTCCAAACATTAAAAAACCAATTAGTGCCACGGATGTGGGAGCAACTAAGCCTGCGACAACTGTAACTATTATTGGGAAAAGGATAAGTGCAGTTTTAGAAACACTCTTAGGATGACCCTCCATCCTAATACGCCTTTCATTTTTTGTGGTAAGTAATTTGATTACAGGCGGTTGAATGATTGGTACTAATGCCATATAAGAATAAGCTGCTACAGAAATTGGACCTAAAAGATCCTTAGCAAATCTTGTTGCAACATAAATTGATGTTGGTCCATCTGCCGCACCAATAATTCCAATAGATGCTGCCTGTTTTAAGGTAAAACCAAAAAGTGTAGCTGCTGCCATAGTGAAAAATATTCCGAACTGAGCGGCTGCACCAAATAACAATAGCTTAGGATTTTTAAATAATGGTGAAAAATCAATCATTGCACCAATTGCAATGAAAATTAATAATGGGAATACTTCAGTTAAAATCCCAAAATTAAAAAATGTGGTTAAAGCTCCTTCAATTTCTTGACCATTAGTAACTTGAGTGATTGCAGCCGAAAACGGAATGTTAACCAAAATTGCACCAAATCCAATTGGCAGTAATAGCGTTGGTTCATATTCTTTTGAAATTGCGAGAAAAATTAAAATACTTCCAATAGCTATCATAACAAGCTGCTGCCATGTTAATGAAGCCAACCCAATAA
>JACAFC010000035.1 GCA_013388515.1 Ignavibacteriaceae bacterium
AACTTTAAGAAGCATTATGGTAAGGAATTGGCCGAGTTAGCAAATGAATTCGAGCAAGAACTAAGATCTAGATATATTTTTTTAGAAAATGAAAGCAACAGAGCAAAATATTATTTTGGGCGGAAATCTATTTTTTATAAAGTATGTCCGCGCTATGTAGCTAGGCGAGTTAAAGAAGCTTGGGATAAATATGTAGAAAAAGATTATAAAAGGGCAAAAATTATTTTTGAAGAAGTGTTAAATGTTACTGATAGCTATATACCAATAGTTGGTATTGCTTTATGTGAATCCAAACTAAAAAATCTCAAAACTGCCATAGATTTAGTCTCATCACGATTGAATGAATTTGAACATACCGCTAATTATTTTGAATTGGAGTTTTTGTTAGCAGATCTTCTAGCCGAGAATAACAGAATCAATGAAGCTGATTCACTTTATAAACTTCTTATTTACCAGAATCCTAACAGAAATTTAACTAGCTTAGCCAAGTTTCGTCATGAATTGATTAAAACTGACTCGCTTATTCAACCATACTTAACCTCAAATGAAGTTCGGAAGTACGAAATATTAAAATCCTTGAATTTGGAAATTTATCATTATAGTTCATTCCCATTTTTAATTACATTATCAGATGAAGCAGGTATTGAATACAAGGATTTATTAAAAATATTCACAAAACCTTTTGTGGTAAATGATTATGAAAGTAGTTTTGCATTATATAAACTTTCAAAATACGTATGCCTTAAATCGAATTTTGAACTTGCTAGAAAAATTGCTGCTTTATCAATACGATACTCAAAAGATCACGATTTCAATCCAATCCTTAAGCATAATTTTGAAAAAATGGATTGGCTTTATAAAAACAAAACAATGATTAATGATTTTACAATAACATCAAACTGAATTTTGAATCTTTCTATGCTGCATTTTAATAAAGAATTAAATAAGTATTCATTTCTTAAATTGGCAACTCAAATTGCTGAAAAGCATCACACAAACGTGTTTCTTGTGGGAGGTTTCGTAAGAGATTTAATACTTAATCGAGAATCAAGCGAAATGGATTTTTTAATTCTTGGGGACGGAATTGAATTTGCAAATTCTCTGGCTGAATCACTTGGGATAAAAACAGTTGCAGTTTATAAAAATTTTGGAACGGCTCACTTCTCTTATGAAAATCTAGATCTTGAATTCGTGGGGGCAAGAAAGGAATCTTATCATTCAACAAGTAGAAAACCGATTGTAGCATCAGGTTCCTTTTCAGATGACATTTCAAGGCGTGATTTTACAATAAATACTTTAGCTATTTCGTTAAATGAAAATGACTTCGGTACTTTAATAGATTTATATAGTGGTTTAAATGATATTTATGGTAGGATTATTAAAACACCAATCGATCCACTTATTACATTCAATGATGATCCGCTGAGAATAATGCGAGCATTTAGGTTCGCATCACAATTGAATTTTATCGTATCTCCAGAAGTTATGGAAGCTGCAACTCAGCTGCGAAATCGATTAACAATAATTTCACAAGAAAGAATTACTGATGAGTTGTTAAAGATTCTTGCTTCTGAAAAGCCTTCAATTGGATTAAAACTTCTTCAAAACTCAGGAGTAATGGAAATCATTTTCCCGGAATTCTCAAATCTTGCTGGTGTCGATCAGCGGAAAGATTATCACCATAAAGATGTTTTTCTACATACATGTATTGTTGTTGATAATACAGCTAAAGTGAGTAATAATATTTGGCTGAGAGTCGCGGCATTGTTACATGATATAGCTAAACCTCAAACGAAGAAGTTTGTAGAAGAGATTGGCTGGACTTTTCATGGCCATGACGAAATTGGTGCAAGAATGACAAAGGGAATTTTTAAAAAATTAAAATTTCCAATGGCAAATTTAGATTATGTTCAAAAATTAATTCGCTTGCATCTGCGCCCAATAGCCCTGGCAAAAGAAGAAGTAACAGACTCAGCTATTCGAAGGTTAATTGTTGATGCTGGAGAAGATCTTGATGATTTAATTACGCTTTGCCGGGCTGATATAACGAGCAAAGACCCAAACCGGGTTTCTAAATATTTAGATAATTATGAACAAGTAATGAAGAAAGTTTTTGAGGTATTAGAAAAGGATAAATTACGTTCATTTCAATCTCCTGTACGAGGTGAAGAAATAATGAAGATTTGTAACCTACAGCCTTCAAAAAAGGTGGGTGAAATAAAGAAAGCTATTGAGGATGCAATACTTGACGGGAAAATTGGAAATAACTACGATGAAGCGTTTAACTACCTTCTAACAATTAAAGATGAATTGTTAAAAGGGGAGAAATAAATTGCTTTTTCAATTACATTTTACCTCTATAACTGCCGCCAATTGATAAAAGATTGTTACTCTTTCAACCAATCAAATAATTATATTACCGTTCATAATTAAAAAGACTATGTTTTTGCTAAAACAGCTATTTTCGAATCGAGTTTCTTTGAAGTTTTGGTTGCAGTAAAAACAAAAGTCCAACAACCATTCTGAAATCACTTAACTTATTGGAGATTATATGTTAAAGGTTCTCATTTTCTTACTGATTTTAGTAAGTACTAATTTTTTATCGGCTCAAAAAGAATTAACCCTTAATGAAGCAATAAAAATTGCATTAAACAGGAACACAACTTTACTTAAAAGTACAAATTCATTAAAAAGTTCTGAATCAACTGTCAAATCTTCAATTGGTAATTTCTTACCTAGAATAAATGCTAATGCCGGTTGGAATTATTCTAAAACCGAAAATGAAGTAGGAGACGTAACTATAGAATCTGAAAATAGGAGTTACTCAGCAGGTGTTGGATCATCATGGACTTTATTTGATGGACTTTCAAACTTTGCTACACTCTCGCAGAGCCAAAATGATTTGGAAGCAGCCAGGTACAATTTAAATCGATTAAAACAAGATATAGTCTTTCAAACCATTTCACTTTATTACGATGTTATTAACACCATGCAGCTTCTTAAGTTCAAAGAGGATGATGTGAAATGGAACCAAAAAAATCTTGAAACTATTTCTGAGCGAAATAGACTGGGAAGTGTTACTCTTGCCGATGTATATGCTCAGCAGGTCAGGGTCGGCAATGCCGAACTTGAAGTTATTCGTACAAAAAATAATCTTGAAACCAGTAAAAGTGAACTGCTTTCATTTTTAGGATTAGATGTTCTGGAATCTTACGAATTTACCGACACCCTTTTTTCTGGAGAAATAGAAAAAGTAAAAAATGACTTAAATCTTGATTATAATAACTTGAGTGAACTAGTTGCAAAGGCTCTTGAGAATAGACTGGATTACAAAGGTGCAGAATTGAATTTAGAAAGTGCTTATGATGGTTTAACAATTGCAAGATCGGGGCATTTGCCTTCCTTAACCAACTCAATAAGCTATGGCGTTGGTTCTGAAAAAGTCAAAAACATGTTTGATAATAGAACCCTCTCCATTGGTTTATCTCTAAACATTCCTATTTTCTCAGGATTTTCTGTTGAGAGCAGATCTCAATTTGCAGAAGTCCAAGTAGAAAATTCCAAAATCGAATTGATAGAATTAGAAAGAGAAATAAAGAAAAGTATTCAAAAAACATTTTTGGATTTACAAGCTGCAGAAAAAGGATTAAAAGTTAGTGAAAGAAATGTGCTTGCTGCTCAAGAAAATTTGAAAATTGAATCAGAAAAATACTCTCTTGGAGCGGGTACATTATTAAATGTATTAGTGGCGAATTCAGAATTCACAAATGCGCAAACAAATTATATTAATGCCCAATTTGCATACTTAACTCTTAGTGATCAGTTAAAGTATCATTTGGGTGTACTAGAGTATAAAAGTTTTGAGTAATTAAGCGAAAAATCAAAATATAGTGAAATAATATTAGGAGTCCGTTAAAATGGCTAATGGAAAGCAAAAAAAATCAAGAAAAAAGCTCTACATTTTTGGAGGAATAGGAATATTAATTCTTGCACTTATACTTTTTGCATTGTTTGGTGGAAGCAAAGAAGAGATAATACAAGTTCAAACTGAAAAGGTTGAGAAAAAAGATATTACACAAACAGTTACTACTACTGGAACAATTGAACCTGAATTTAAAGTTGTAATTACACCTGAAGTGACGGGAGAAATTGTTGCTTTACCTGTTAAAGAAGGAGATAAAGTAAAAAAAGGCGATCTTCTAATTAAAATTAACGCAAAACAATATCTTGCCGATAAAGAAAGTGCCGAAGCAACTTTACTAGCCTCTAAATCTTCATTAGCAATGAGAAAAGCTGAGCTTGATAGGATTGAAGCCGAATACGAAAGAGTTAAAGGATTACATAACAAAAAACTGGCGAGCGATTCAGAAATTGAAACAGCAAAGAGCAATTATGAATCGACTAAAGCTTCATATGAAGGTGCTAAAGCTAACGTTTTGAGTACTGAAGCCTCATTAAAAAGAGCGGTTGAACAGCTTTATAAAACTTCGATTTATTCTCCTATGGACGGAACAGTTACAGCTTTGAATGTAGAGCTTGGTGAAAGAGTTCTTGGTAGTGGATTTAGCCAAGGAACTAATATAATGACAGTTTCAGATCTAAATAATATGGAGGCAAGTGTTGAAGTTGATGAAAATGATGTTGTGCTTATTTCAATTGGTGATACAGCAAGAATTAAAGTAGATGCTTTTGGCGATAAAATATTCAAGGGAGTTGTTTCTGAAATAGGTAACAGTGCTGTTAGCACAGGATTGGGAACTCAAGATCAGGTTGTTAATTTTAATGTTAAGTTGAAACTAATCGATCTGGATAAAGGATTGAGACCGGGTATGTCGTGTAATGCTGATATTGAAACAGAAACAATTAAAAATGTGCTTTGTGTCCCAATTCAAAGTGTTACTGCAAGATCAAAAGATTTTGTAAAAGTTGAAGAAGTAAATGAAGAAAATCCAGCAGAACCAAAAAAGGAAAATGGAATAAATAAACCACAAGAGATTGTATTTATAGTAAAAGACGGCAAAGCAAAATCGGTAAATGTAGAAACAGGAATTAGTGACGATAACTACATTCACATTAAATCAGGTCTCTCAGGCGGTGAAATGGTCGTCTCTGGCAGTTACAAAGCAATCTCTCGAGAATTAAGTGATGGATCCACTGTGAGAGTTGAAGAGAAAAGAAAATCTTTTACAGATAAAAAATGATAACTTGGAATTAGAATGAATATTATCAATATAGAACACATAGCCAAAGTTTATCAAGTTGGATTTGAAGAGGTTCATGCACTAAGAGATGTTTCTATCCGCATTGATAAAAATGAGTACGTTGCAATTATGGGACCTTCAGGCTCTGGTAAATCAACTTTGATGAATGTGCTTGGTTGTTTAGATACACCAACATCAGGAAAGTATGACTTCAACAATCAAAATGTAAGTGAAATGAATGATAATCAACTGGCTAAGATTAGAAACAAGGAAATAGGATTTGTTTTCCAAACATTCAATTTACTTCCGCGGTCTGATGCTTTACATAACGTCGAACTTCCTTTAATTTATGCTGGTGTTCCTACAGCTGAAAGAAAAGAAAGAGCCAAACAAGCTTTAATTGATGTTGGACTTGAAAATCGAATTCACCACAAACCGAATGAACTTTCTGGGGGACAAAGACAAAGAGTTGCAATTGCACGCGCACTGGTAACTAATCCATCAATTATTCTGGCTGATGAGCCAACTGGAAATTTGGATTCAAAAACCGGTGAAGAAATTATGCTTCTCTTTAACGAAATTCATTGCAAAGGCAATACAATCATTCTAGTAACTCACGAAGAGTATATTGCTGAACATGCTGCAAGAATTGTACGTTTAAAAGATGGATTAGTTGAAAGTGATGAAAAAGTACTGAACAGATATATCCCGAAATTAAATTCTGCTAATGTAAATTAAAGAATTTTGTACGACTAAATGACGAGAGTAGAATATGTATACAATATTATTTGAAATTCGAGAAAGTCTGCTTATAGCATTGCGTGCAATACGTGCAAATAAAATGCGCTCAATTCTTACAATGCTTGGAATTTTTATCGGTGTTACGGTAGTTGTGCTAATGTCTACTGCTATAAAAGGTATTGATAATGCATTCCAAACTGGCATGAGTGCACTTGGCTCGGATGTGCTTTATATAGATAAATGGGCTTGGTTTGAACATGATGAGTGGTGGAAAATGCGCAACCGCAGACGAATTGATATGAATGATTTCTATGCTTTTAAGGAACAAGCAAAATTACCTTTAGCAGTTGCTCCGGTTATTAATTCAAGGCAAACAGTAAAATTTGGTGATAATAGAATTGAAAATGTTTTTTTGAATGGTTCTAACTCTGATTATGTCCAAACAACAAACTTCACCTTTTCTATGGGAAGATTTTATTCCGAAATCGAAAGTAATTCAGCTAGGCATGTAGCTGTAATAGGGAGTGATGTCTCAAATACTCTTTTCCCGCGAGGCGATGCTCTCGATAAAGAAATTAAGATTGGAGGAGTAAATTTTAGGGTTGTTGGAGTGCTTGATGAGCAAGGAAGCTGGATCTTAGGAAATTTTAATCCCGATAAACAAGTTTTTATTCCAATTGGTACAATCTTTAAAAATTTTCAGAATCAGTCATTTGGTACTATCACAATTAATGTACGTGCGGCAAACCCTCTTCTTTTAGAAGAAACGAAAATTGAAGCCGAAGGAATAATGAGAAAAATACGCGGGTTAACTTTTAATGAAGAAAATGATTTTTCTATAAATCAACAGGAAGGTTTAGCTTCACAAATAGACCAAACTGTTGGTGTTATACAGTTTGTCGGATTTTTCATTACAGGCCTTTCATTATTTGTTGGTGCAGTCGGAATCATGAATATTATGTTTGTATCAGTTAAGGAACGCACAAAAGAAATTGGAGTTAGAAAAGCGATTGGAGCAAAAAGGAGAACAATCTTAGGACAATTTTTATTTGAATCATCAACCATTTGTTTAGCTGGCGGTCTTGTTGGGCTTATTGCCGCTCTGCTGCTTAGTAAAATAGTAAATCAATTTTTACCGACTTCAGTTCAATGGGATGCAGTTGTTATTGCCATTGTTGTTTCCTTAATAACTGGGTTGATTGCCGGAATAGCTCCCGCCTACACTGCAGCCAAATTAGATCCTGTTGAAGCTTTGAGGTATGAATAAAAATGAAAATTAGACAAACATTCGCTGTAGCTCTACAATCATTAAAGACAAACAAACTTAGAACCATGCTTACTATTCTGGGTGTTGTTGTCGGTATTTTTTCAATAATAGTTGTTATGACTGTAATCACTATGCTGCAGAACAGCATTGAAGATGGGGTCTCGCAGCTTGCTAAAAATACATTTCAAATTCAAAAATTTCCCGTTATTATGGGCGGGGGACCAGGAGCGAGAGATAGATTTAGAAATCGGAAGGATCTGACTTTAGAAGATTTTGATGAACTTTCAAAAAGACTAACGCAGGCTAAATATATTGGTGCGGAATTATGGAATTTCGGCAGTGTTGTGAAGTATGGAAATAAAGAAACTAATCCCAACATTCAAGTTGCTGGTATAACATTAAACGCAATGCGGACTAATGATTGGACTGTTGCCTATGGCCGTGAGTTTAGAGAGAATGATATACAGTACTCCAATGATATCTGTTTGCTGGGAAATGAAATTGTTGAAAAGCTGTTTGGTTCAATCAATCCGGTTGGGCAAGTAATTCGTGTTGATGGGAGACCCAAACTTGTTGTAGGAGTACTAGAAAAACAACCGCAGCTTTTTGGGCAAAGTGAAGATAACTATATGCTGCTTCCAATTACTTCGTGGCAAAGCATGTACGGCAAAAGAAAACGAAGTGTGAACATTACTGTTATGTCACATAGTAAAGAAGATTACAACGAGACTATTGAGGCTGCTATTGGACATATGCGAGCCATTAGAAAGGTAAAGCCCGGCGAGGAAAACGATTTTGATATCTTCAGTAATGAATCGATAATTGGGATGATTAATGATATAACAAGTGGAGTTAAGATTGGTGCACTGGTTGTTTCTATAATTGCTTTGATAGCTGCAGGCGTTGGTATTATGAATATTATGCTGGTATCGGTAACTGAAAGGACAAAAGAAATAGGGATTAGAAAAGCTCTTGGCGCACGGAAGAAAAATATTCTGCTCCAATTCCTTATAGAAGCGGTTGTGTTGTGTATTATTGGCGGAATTATTGGAATATTTATCGGCATTGGTATTGGAAATCTTGCTGGAAGTGCAATCAATGCGCAGTCGGCAATTCCGTATGATTGGATAATTATAGGAATTTCCCTTTGTGTATTCATCGGTGTTTTATTCGGAACTTACCCAGCATACAAAGCCGCTAATTTGGACCCGATTGAAGCGCTGAGGTACGAATAATTTTTTAAATGGAACTGGATTTATCTAAAAGATTTCTGTTCTTAATATAGACTTGATTTCACAACTTTGTAAATTTAGATTGGAAATACACAAATACAATTTCTTATTTGAAATTCAATCTAAAATTCTCTCTATTTTTTTTCTTGCTGCTGCTCTGCCGAAGTGATATTTTGGCTCAAGCAAAATATTTCTCAAAAATAGTACAAGATACTATTCTTATTAACTTCTCTAATAAATACGGAATAAGCCAAACTAACATTATTCCCTTTACTGAATCAATTAAACTTCGTAATAAAGTCCTAACTAAGAGCGAGTATTATTTTAATTATGAATATTCAATCTTTTCACTTTCCGACTCTATCCAATATTCAATGTTCGATACACTTATCGTTACCTATCAATCAGTCAACGTTCCTCTGTTAAAGGAGTATAAAAAACGTACTTTAGTAATGCGATATGATGAACAGCTAAAAGATACTATTCAACTTCCACAGTCTTTACTTACAAGTTTAAGTCCCTCGTCAATCTTCGGTTCAGAAATGCAGAAGAGTGGTACCTTAGTGCGTGGTTTTACGGTTGGAACAACTAAAGATTTCACCCTTACAAGTGGTTTAAGATTGCAGCTTGCCGGCAGATTATCTGATGAAATAGAAATAGTGGCGGCATTAACTGATGAGAATTCACCGATTCAGCCTTCTGGAAATACTGAACGGCTCGAAGAACTTGATAAAGTCTTCATTCAACTAAAGCATCCTAATGCTATAGGTACTTTCGGAGATTATCAAATTCAAAAAAGACAAGGTGAATTTGGAGTGATAAATCGAAAGCTGCAAGGTCTTGTCGGCGAGTTCAATTATGAAAATAATTCAGCATTTATTGCTGTGGCAAGTTCACGCGGAAAATTCGTATCTAATTCATTTAACGGGTTAGATGGAGTTCAAGGTCCTTACCGATTGACTGGAAATAATGGTGAAAGGGAAATAATTGCTATCTCTGGAACTGAAAAAGTATTTCTAGATGGTATTGAGATGAAGCGCGGTGAAAATAATGATTATGTGATTGAATATTCTAACGCAC
>JACAFC010000087.1 GCA_013388515.1 Ignavibacteriaceae bacterium
CGAGAAAAGTTTTTATTATCTAAGCTAAAAAATACTTTCCCTTCTTTAGTAATAGTTATGTTAAGAATATCAGTATCTGGCAGTTTAATTTCAGAAATTGAAGAAGGTGTATCTACAACAACTGATTCATCAGACTTGAATTGAGTTGTTAACATGAAAAATGTAAGCAGCAAGAACGCCACATCGCACATTGCTGTCATATCTATCAATGTACTTTTACGAGGGACCTTTACTTTTGGCATAGTTTATACTTCAATTTTAATAATTTAAAAACCATTAACTATGATGCGAAGCAAAATTCTGGACAATAGCTACACCTGCTTCGTCTATACTATAGGTCATTTTATCAATTTTAGTTGTAAAATAGTTATAGAAAATAATAGCTAATGCTGAAGATCCAATTCCGAAAGCTGTGTTTATAAGCGCTTCTGAAATTCCAGTTGCAAGAGCTACAGCATCAGGTGCACCTGCGGTTGCCAATGCTGCAAATGCTCTAATCATTCCTAATACTGTTCCTAAAAGACCCATAAGAGTTGCCAGTGGAGCAATAGTTGCAAGAATAACTAAATTTTGTTCGAGAATTGGTAATTCAAGCGAAGTTGCTTCTTCAATTTCTTGTTTAATTGCAACAATTTTTTGGTCCTTATTTAAATCTTTAGCGGCAACCATCTCTTTATATTTTAACAAGCCGGCTTTAATTACGTTTGCAACTGAACCTCTTTGACTATCACATTCTTCAATTGCGGAATTTAAATCTGGAGCAGCTAATTTTTGATATACTCTTACTACGAATGAGGTAATCTTTCCTTTACCCTTAGCTCTGGTGATTGTTATCCATCTTTCAATCGAAAAAGTAATAACCATCATCAAAATTGTCATTAATATAGGTACTATGATTCCGCCTTTGTAAATAATTCCAAGATAGTTTCCGGGTTTAGGAAGATTGTTAATATTATTTCCTTGGAAGTTATTTGGGTTACCCATTACAACGAAATACAGAAAGAAAGCAACTACTGCGAGAACAGGTATTGCAATACCTGCAAAGCCAGTAAAAACAGTTTTGAATTTGTTTGAACTCACGTTTTTCTCCATTGTTTAAGTTAAACAGTTTTATGTATTATATTTATTTAAGTAGTAAAAAGTTCCAAGCATAGCATGTGTAAACAGCGTTTTTTCTCTAGCCCAAAAGCGCTAAGCAATTTATTTAACTAATGAATAGTTTTTCTTTTTTGCCTGCTGACTAATAAACAAAAAATCTTTTAGAATCACCGCCCGAATTTATTCTTTATCTCGATTTTATCCTAATATATAAATTATATACTATTAAAATAATCTTGATCACATATTCGGTATTTAAACAACCACACTTTTAAAGTATAATTTTATTTATATCTAAAATTATAAAAAATATCATTTTTCACAACATGATATAGTTTTTTGTTGAAATTTTTCGTGATCGTGACTACTTATTCTGAAATTTGCAGAAATAATTTTCATAAAATCAAATAATTAGATCAAACAACTTTAGACTATTTCAAAACTGAATTAGAAGCTATAGGGATGTTTTATAAGCCAGTGTTAAAAAATATATTTCATCAAGTTATTTTATTTTTCAACTCAATTGCATTTCCAGAAAAATACCTTGCTTCCATCAATATTAAATATACTACTTCTCCAATTTCCTCTGGAGTAACCCAAGAATTAAAATCTGAATTCGGCATCCATTTTCTATTGCTTGGTGTATCTATAATATAAGGTAAAATACAGGCAGCGCTTAGATTTATTTGCTTCCCTTCTAGAGCCAGAGTTTTTACAAAATGAACAAGTGCAGATTTAGATGCTCCATATGCGCCTTTAAATGCTTCTTGATTTTTTGCAGTGTATGCCGATGTAAAACAAATTGCTCCCCCAGCAGATGCTTTAACTAAAATCGAGAAATGCTTCGCAATCAGAAAATTTGAGTTTAAATTTATATTAAACATTCTTTCCCAATCTTCAATCTTTGTCTCCCAAATTGGTAATCCACCATAGAACCCACCAATGCTCGAAAATAAATAATAAAAACAATCTTTATCAGGTTTCAAATAACTAAATGCAAGAATAACATTATCTTCTACACTTAAATCTTTAATCTTTATATGCTCAATATTACCGTTAGTCTTCGATTCCAAGTTGCGATCAAAAAGATAAATTTTATTGAAACCTTTTTGAGAAAGTACTGTTTTAACGCCTTTACCCAAATCTCCTTCAGAACCAAATATTAATAATTCTTTTTTCATTTATCATCTAACTATAAATTTAGCAGTTACCGGGAAATGATCACTATAACCTCCTAAATACCTTTTCCCGCCATATGTTGGAAACGGGGTTCCCTTATATTTGCCAGATCTTGTTGCTACCAAATCATTATTAAAAATTTCAAATGAATCACAAACGTAACTTACTCCCTTGTTTTCCACTAAGCTTGATGATATAATAATTTGATCAAAAAGATTCCAATCATTTCGAAAACTTATAGTACCCAATCCCTGCTCGAAAAGATTATATGAAATATTATATAGTTCTCCTGGAGAAGTATCTAATAATTGCTTATTGGAAACGTCACACTTAAATGGTTCAGCTCCTAAAGATCTGATAATTGACTCATCCACAGGCTCATCATTAAAATCACCCATGATAATAATTTTTGCCTTCTTATTTACTCTGAATAAGTCTTCAATATTTCTTTTGAGAACTTTTGCGGTTTCCATTCGTTTGTATTCAGATTCGACAGCACCATCGCGTCTTGAAGGCCAATGATTAACAAAGAAACTGATTTCTTCATTATTTTTTAACTTTAATTTTGTATGCAGTATTAAGCGTGTTGGTGAGTGCGATAGTTTTTTAACCTCGTAAGCATTTACACTTACCAACTTAAATTTATCAGCAGAAAAAATAAAGCCACAGTCAATACCCCGAGTATCAGGTGATTCAGCATAGGCAATTTTATAATTTTTTTTACCAAAATGCTTTTTAACAAATTTTTCAAGAATATTTTGGTTTTCGCATTCAGAAATTCCTATTATATCAGGAGCATTTCCATTGTTCATAGAATTGAAAACTCGTGCAAGATTATACATCTTTTTATCCAATCGCTCTTCTGTCCACTCCTTTTCGCCAGATGGTAAAAATTCTTCATCCTCAATATTGGGATCATCAATAGTATCAAAGAGATTCTCAATGTTCCAGAAAGCAATGAATATAGTATCAGGTTTTTGGTTTGATTGCGATTTACACGAAGTGATAAAAGCTAAAAAGATAAAAGTAAATATTTTATACATATTGCATTATCATCATTTATAACAGCACTAATTGGATTATGATAAAAATTGGCAAGAGAACAATTAACGAAAATTTATACATGTAACTGAAAAAGTGCGGCATGTGAATGTTGTTTTCTTCAGCAATAGCCTTGACCATAAAATTTGGTCCATTTCCAATATACGTCATGCTTCCAAAAAAAACAGCACCAGTACATATAGCTTTAAGAATTTCCTCTGGAATACCAGCAACCAATGATGGACTTATTTGACCTAATCCCAGGGCAAGCGAGTGAAAAGTAACAGCAGTTGGTGTATTATCCAAAAAACTGCTAAGCAACCCAGTGAAATAATAGAACTGAGTTGTTGAGCTAATCCCAAAATTTTTTGCATTTGATTCTAAATACAGAAGGCAAGGAACCATGGTGATAAATATTCCAAGAAAGAGATATGCAACTTCCTGAATTGGAGCCCATGTGAAATTATTTGAAACCCTTGTTAATTTAGGTGTACTTAGGATGGATAAATAAGCAAAAAATATAATCACTACTTCTCGCATGAATTTTAAGTAGTGATTCAATTTTATTAGAGGTATGAACTGTTCATTTAGAAATGCGACTGAGAGAATTAATCCAGCTAAGTAATAAAAGTTTATTGCCCCTTGAATTTTAAGTGGTTTAATAACTGTTTTATCAATTTGAATTGAGGCAGGTTTTTCTTTTTTATAAAAATGAATATCAACAAGATAATAAACAATAAGCAGCAC
>JACAFC010000088.1 GCA_013388515.1 Ignavibacteriaceae bacterium
ATACCAATTGTGATCCGGATATAGTTGATTATATGATTCCAGCTAATGATGATGCTGTGAAAACAATAGAAATAATTATTAAAACTTTAGCTGATGCAATTATTGAAGGAAATCTAAAAGCAAAAGAGCTTAAAGCTGAAGATACAGCCGCTTCCGAGCGAGTTAAAAAAGAACAAGAAAAAGACAAAGAAGAAACTACTGCCTAATAAATTGATTAAGGAATTATAGTGTTATGGAAATTACTGCCTCTAAAGTAAATGAATTAAGACAAAAAACCGGTGCTGGTATGATGGATTGTAAAAAAGCATTGGTTGAATCTAATGGAGATTTTGAAAAAGCCATTGAAATTCTAAGAAAAAAAGGTGCTGCTGTTGCCTCTAAACGCGCCGAAAAATCTGCTAACGAAGGAATGGTACTTACCAAAGTAAGTGATGATGGGAAATCGGGTGTCATGGTTGAAGTTAATTGTGAAACTGATTTTGTTGCTCGCAGTGAGGACTTTATATCGTTTGCAAATTTAGTTCTTCAAACAGCTGCTTCTAATCGATCCAAAAATGTGGATGAGCTGCTGAAAAGTAATGCTAATCTCTCAGAAAAACTATCCGATGTAATGGGAAAAGTTGGCGAAAAAATTGAAATATCGAGATTGACATTTGAAGAAACCAACGATGGTGTGGTGATTGATTATATTCACCCAGGTTCAAAACTAGGTGTTTTGGTTATGTTTGATACTTTGACGGATCATCATGAAGATTTTGCTGCTATAGGTAAGGATACCGCAATGCAGGTTGCTGCAATGAAACCACTTTGTGTTAATCGGGACGAAGTTCCAAAAGATATCATCGAAAAAGAAACTGATATATACAAAGAATTAGCTCGTAAGGAAGGCAAACCCGAAAATATTCTTGAAAAAATTGCTCAAGGTAAACTCAATAAGTTTTACCAAGAGAATTGTCTATCGGAACAGATATATATCAAAGATAATACTAAAACAATTAACGACTTGTTAAAAGAATTTAATTTGAAATTTAAAACTAATGTAAAACTCTCTCGATTTAAGAGATTTCACTTAAGTGATGAAAAGAAGTAAAACTTAAAGGTCTTAATTATTTAAGACCTTTTTTATTTTTAAACTGAAATCAAGGCTGTAATGAAAAAATTAAAATACAAAAGAATACTGCTTAAACTTAGCGGGGAATCCTTAATGGGTAAAAAAGTATTTGGAATCGATCATAACGTCCTTGAATTTTTTGCCAACGAGGTTAAACAAATTCACAAAATTGGGGTCCAAATAGGAATTGTCATCGGCGGGGGAAATATTTATCGTGGTTTGAGTGCATCAGCACAAGGCATAGATAGGGTTGCCGGCGATCAAATGGGAATGCTGTCAACATTAATAAATTCCATTGCTCTGCAGAATGCGATAGAAAAAAATGAAATTTATACTAGATTAATGAGTGCAATTAAGATGGAAGAAATAGCTGAAACCTTCATCAGAAGGCGTGCTATAAGACATTTGGAAAAAGGAAGAATTGTAATTTTTGGTGCGGGAACTGGTCATCCATATTTTAGTACCGATACTGCAGCATCACTAAGAGCAGTTGAAATTCAAGCTGATGTTATTGTAAAGGGAACCAGAGTTGACGGCGTCTTTGATTCAGATCCTGAAAAAAATAAGAAAGCATACAAATTTGAAAAAATAAGTTACCTTGATATTCTTAAGAAAAATTTACGTGTTATGGATCTAACAGCCATAAGCTTATGCCAAGAAAATAATTTGCCCATTGTTGTATTTAATATGGATGTTCCTGGTAACTTGTTAAAATTAGTTAGAGGCGAAAAAGTTGGTACTTTCATTCATCATCCCTAATTTTGAATTGAAAAATTATTGAGGTTTACATGGAACAAGTAATGAAAGATGCTAAGGCGAGAATGGATAAATCAATTGAAGCACTTCGTGCCGAGTTGGCAAAAATCCGTTCTGGCAAAGCAACAACTGCGCTTTTAGATGGAATTAAAGTTGACTATTACGGAACCATGACTTCCATAAACCAGGTGGGTAATTTAACAGTTTTAGATTCCCATACTTTGTCATTTACTCCTTGGGATAAATCAATGGTAATTCCTGTTGATAAAGCGATTTTAGAAGCAAACCTGGGCTTTAATCCTATTAGCGATGGTACAAATTTAAAAATCCCAATTCCTCCTCTTAATGAAGAAAGAAGAAAAGAATTGGTAAAGCTGGTAAAAAAGTTCGGTGAAGATACAAAAGTGGCTATCAGGAATATTCGGCGTGATGCAAATGAACATCTTAAAAGGGAAAATAAAGAAAAGAAAATTTCTGAGGATCAACTAAAAGATGCAGAGCATAAGGTTCAAAAACTAACTGATGACCATATTCATTTAATTGATGATATTCTTAAACACAAAGAAAAGGAAATCCTGGAAGTCTGATTCTTCTTTTTCGATTGACAAAATTGTAACACCCCATCAGAGTGATGGGGTTTTGATTTTTATTAAGTGAACTTTTCTTTTTTTAACTCATTTTTAAAGAACTATTTTTATAGTGTTCAAATAATCCCAACTTTTCCAATTTTTAACTAAATTTAACACATTCTTATCAAAGACTCTTATAGCACTATTGGATAACAAAAAACAAAAATTAAGCAAGCTAGACTTATCCCGGCTTTTATCGCTCTTCACTACAAATTCATTAAGGAATGCTGTTCTATTTAGTGGCGGAATAATATTATTTCTAGCTGGTACAATATTTTATGGAATTATTTTGAATCTTCGAGAAAATTCTCTAAGTGAGGAATTGAAAGGCAAGGGATTTGAAAAATTTGAAAAACCAAACATATTAATCGATCGTAAATCATTCAGTTTAACTCTTTATGAAGATACAGTAGCTATAAAGATGTACAGGGCAAGTTTTGGAAAGAATTTGTCAGAATCTAAAACCAAAGCAGAGGATAATGCAACTCCAGTTGGCGTGTATGCAATTTGTGATTTAGACTCAAATCATCAATATCACAAATTTTTAAAGATAAATTATCCAAACGTAAACGATGCTTCTGAAGCTTTAAGAAAAGGTTGGATTAATCAGAAACAGTTTGAGCAATTAAAATTTGAATTTTATTATGCTGGTTGTCCTAACCCAAACACTGTTTTGGGAGGCAATCTGGGCATTCATGGAATTGGTAAGTTTGATTATATTTTAAAAAACTTACCTTTTGTATATAATTGGACTAACGGTTCAATAGCAATTAGCAATGAAGCAATTGATGAAATCTTTTCAGTAGTTCAGAGAGGAACTAAGGTTGTTATCAAATAATTTTTATTTTGCTGCAAAATTTTTTCGCTTGGTTATACCTGGTTTAATGGTTGCCAACAGCTTTATTTTTTTGTCCTGTGAGAATAAGCAAGATGAAAAACAAGATCCTGCTTTTTCAGTTTACGATACACTAAGAATAAATGATGATGTAAAAAAAATGTTTGGAAAAAACTTTAAAGCTGTTTTACATGGTAATTTTGATGAAGATTCTCTGCAAGAAGTTGCAGTTGGTATTGAACTAACTGAAAACAATAACTGGGGAATCAAGTTTATTTTGCTTGAAGCAACCGATAACCGACTTATAAAAAAATTTGAAACTGAATTACTTGATGGATCATTCAACGAATCCGTAGTATCAAAACTTCGAATTTCTTCCTACAATTATGATTTTGTTTATTACAATTCTCAAGACTATTTCTGGGGCAGCGGTGGCGGAGAAGTTTTTTCATACATAATAGATTTTAATAGTAACAGCACTTACTATGCTCACTTATTTTCTGAGATGCATCGGCAAGTTGAACTTTTTTTATCTAAAAATATTACAGTTCCAGAAATCAAAGATTATTTTATTTCTACTTTCCGAAAAGATTATCCAGAATTTAGGCTGTCGTCTCAAGACGTAAGCTTGGACTACTAATTAGTTGGGTTGAATTTTAGATCAGTGAATAATGTTAAAAAAAGCAATTCTTCTTATAGTTCTTCTTAATGGCCTATCACCAATATGGGGGCAGAAATATGAATTAAAGTCGATAATATTTGAAGGGAATAATGAAATCTCAACATCTCGCCTAAAGGGAGTTACGCTTTCAAAAGAATCTCCAATGTGGTTCCTGCAATTTCTAAACTCTTTTTCAGGTTTGGGTGCAGAAGCAATTTATTTTGATTCTTCAAAAATTCTTTTTGATTTAGCCGCTCTTGAAGAATATTATCGGAATTACGGATACTTTGAAGCTCGTTTTAGTTATAGATATGAATTAGATACTTCAAATTTTAATGCAAATTTGATTTACACAATTATTGAAGGTGAGAGATCCAGATTTAGAAGTACTTTCTTTTATGGTTTAGAAGGCATTCCCGATCAAACCTACGCCAGCTTAATACAAGATTACTTTAATGCTTCCAACGATTGGTATAACCAAGCAACTCTAGAGCAGAATATTAACAATACTATCAACATCCTTCTTAATTCAGGTTACTTGAATGCAAGATTTGACAGCACTATTATATTTCGAGACACTTCAGCAAATTCGGCTGATCTTAATATTTATATCAGCAAAGGTAATAGAATAACAGTTGATACTGTTATTATAAACAAAAAAGGTGAGGGTGCAAGTTTAGTAAATGAAGAGTTGTTAAGAAAAATTACTGGGATAGAACAAGGCAGCTATTATAATCAGGAAGAAGTAAAACGAAGTCAAATTAGACTTTTTAGAACAGGCCTATTTAATTCAGTAATTATTATACCTGAACAAAATGAAGTTTCTGCTAATAATGTTAACCTTAATCTAGATGGTAATATTGGTTATATGCATGAACTATCGCCTGAGATAATTGTGAACAATCAGCAAAGTGCATTTAACATTGGTTTGGGTGCAAACTTTATAAAGAAAAATTTTTTCGGTGAAGCTAGGAAACTGACATTAAGTACATCCTTTGGTATTCAGGATATCTTTAATGTAGACTTTGACAACTTAATAAAGCGTTTTTCGTTTAGAGATACCACTCTTTTAGGTTATGTTGATGCACGAGCAACAATTGAACAGCCGTTTTTATTTGGTAAACCTATTTTTGGAACGTGGGAAAATTATGCAACTATCAGAAAACAAAAAGACTATAATATCACCTATTATGGTTCAAAGATTACTTTTGAATTTGAACTTCCGAAATATACCTTTGTTAACTTTTTAAGTACTTACTACAATATTGAGCAAACAAAAGAAGTTTACCGAACAAACAACGATAGTCTTGCCTCAAAACTTGTTTCTACAATCGGTGTAGATCTTGGAAAAAGTACAAC
>JACAFC010000077.1 GCA_013388515.1 Ignavibacteriaceae bacterium
GAAGATCAGTATTATGAAGTTCTGAATTCTTTACCAGCAGGTAACGAAAAGCTTGAAGATGAAGATCCTAAAAAGTTTGTTGCAAGAATTGGTGGCGATGCAGTAAAAGAAATTCTTAAGAAAATTGATGTCGAAAAAGTTGCTAAATCATTAAGAGATCAGTTGTTAGAAGAAACTTCTCAGCAAAAAAAGGCTGACATATTAAAACGCCTAAGAGTTCTTGAAGCCTTTAAAGAAGCTGAAGGAAAGGTTGCTAATAGACCAGAGTGGATGGTGTTAAGTTTTATTCCTGTTATACCACCGGAACTTAGACCACTTGTTCCTCTGGAAGGTGGACGGTTTGCCACTTCTGATTTAAATGATTTATATAGAAGAGTTATCATTAGGAATAATCGTTTAAAACGCCTAATCGACATAAAAGCACCTGAAGTTATTCTCCGAAATGAAAAAAGAATGCTGCAAGAAGCAGTTGATGCTTTGTTTGATAATTCTAGAAGAGGCAGCGCTGTTCGAAGCGATAGCAATCGTCCGCTTAAATCATTAAGTGATATGCTTAAAGGGAAACAAGGGCGCTTTAGGCAAAATCTACTCGGAAAAAGAGTTGACTACTCTGGTCGTTCAGTTATTGTTGTTGGTCCGGAATTGAAACTTCACCAATGTGGTTTGCCAAAAGATATGGCTGTTGAATTATTTAAGCCATTTATAATTAGGAAGCTCTTAGATCGTGGTCATAATAAAACTGTTAAAAGCGCAAGGAAGGTTGTAGATAGAAAAGATCCTATAATTTGGGATATCCTTGAAAAAATTATTTCCGGGCATCCAGTGCTGCTAAACCGTGCGCCTACGCTGCATAGACTTGGTATTCAAGCATTTCAGCCAGTGTTAATTGATGGAAGGGCAATTCAACTTCACCCTATGGTTTGTACAGCTTTTAATGCAGACTTTGACGGTGATCAAATGGCTGTTCACGTACCATTATCTTATGAGGCGCAATTGGAAGCTGCATTACTCATGCTAAGTTCACACAATATCCTTTCTCCGCAAAATGGAAGCCCAATAGTTGTTCCAACACAAGATATTGTACTTGGATGCTATTACTTAACAAAATTTAAGGAAGGAGATAAAGGGGAAGGTGCCGTTTTTAGTTCTCCCGAAGAAGCTATAATTGCTTATAACTCAAAAGCTGTTGGGCTGCATGCTAGAGTTAAAGTACGTGTCGATTCCAAAATTATTGAAACAACAATTGGTAGAATTATTTTTAATCAAATAGTGCCGAAAGAGATGGGATTTTTCAATCAATTGTTGATTAAGAAAACATTTGGAGGTTTTATTGGCCAAATGTTCATGAAAATGGGAAATAAAGTTACGGCAAAATTTCTTGATGATTTAAAAGATATTGGTTTCAGATATGCCACCGCTGGAGGATTATCAGTTAGCTACGCTGATATGGTAATTCCTGAAGAAAAAGAAAATTTAATCAACAAGGCTAATAAGAAAGTTGAATCGATTTTAAACGAACACGAGCAAGGTGTTATTACTGATGCAGAAAGATACAACAAAATTATTGACGTGTGGACACATACCACCAACGATGTTGCTCGCGTCTTAATGGATAAAATTAAAGCTCACAATCATGGATTCAATTCATTACACATGATGGTTGATTCTGGTGCAAGGGGTTCTCAAGAACAAGTCCGTCAGCTGGCAGGGATGCGTGGTCTTATGATGAAACCGCAAAAAACATTATCTGGTCAAGCTGGTGAAATTATTGAAAACCCAATTGTTGCTAATTTCAAAGAAGGTTTATCTGTACTTGAATATTTTATTTCGACACATGGAGCAAGAAAAGGTTTAGCCGATACTGCATTAAAGACAGCCGACGCGGGTTATTTGACCAGACGTTTAGTTGACGTTGCTCAGGATGTAATCATTAGCGAGATTGACTGTGGGACAATCCTTGGAATCCAGGTAACTGCACTTAAAGATGTTGAGCAAGAAAGAGAACCGCTTGCCGAAAGAATTACTGGGCGTGTTGCGCAGGAAGATGTATTTGATCCTAGAACAGATGAAGTGATTATCGAGGCTGGTGAAATGATCACCGAAGAAATTGCTGAAAGAATAGAGGATGCTAGTATTGATTCAGTCTATATCAGGACTGTACTCACATGCGAATCGAAACGAGGAGTATGCGCAAAGTGTTATGGAAGAAATCTAACCAATGGTAAAATAGTTGAAATTGGAGAGGCAGTTGGCATTATTGCAGCTCAATCCATTGGTGAACCTGGAACTCAATTAACTCTGCGTACTTTCCATCTTGGCGGAACCTCCTCGCGTATTGCAAGTCAATCTCAGGTAGAAACGAATGTTGAAGGAACTGTCAGATTTGAAAAGATATCATTTGTTGAAAAATCTGATTTTATGGGAAAGGTAAAAGTTGTAACTGGCAGACGTGGTGTAATAGGAATCTTTGATGAAAATAATCGTCAAATTAAAAAATATGATGTTCCTTATGGAGCTGAGTTGGTGGTTAGTGATGGTAGTTTTGTTAAGAAGAGAACTCCTCTTTACAATCATGATCCTTACAACACTGTTATACTTTCTGATATCTCAGGAAAAGTTAAGTTTGTAGATCTTGTTGATGGTATAACTCTTCAACAAGTTACAGATGAACAAACTGGTCACGTTCAAAAAGTTGTAATCGATTCCAAAGATAAAAATCGTACACCTTCCATATTAATTGAAAGTGAAGATGGTGAAAAGAAAACATTTCATCTACCCACTCGCTCATATTTGTCCGTAGATGAGGGCGAACTAGTTGATGCAGGAACAATTCTAGCCAAAATCTCAAAACAAACAACAAAGAGCAGGGACATTACGGGTGGCCTTCCGAGAGTTACCGAGTTGTTTGAAGCTAGAAGTCCTCAAGATCCTGCAATTGTATCTGAAATTGAAGGTACAGTAAAATTTGGAGCTCGTAAAAAAGGGGCGAGAGAAATTATTGTTGTTGCTCCTGATGGTTCGGATGAGAAAAGGTATAACGTCCCGCTCGGTAAACATATTTTAGTTCAAGAAAACGATGAGATTCCAGCTGGTGAAAAAATCACAGATGGACCAATAAATCCACATGACATTTTGAAAATAAAAGGTACCAGTGCAGTTCAGGAGTATTTAGTAAATGAGATTCAAGATGTTTATCGTTTGCAAGGTGTAAAAATCAACGATAAACACATTGAAGTAATTGTACGGCAAATGCTTCAGAAGATTAAGATCGTCTCACCGGGAGATACGAAATTTCTCGAAGAAGATATTGTAGATAGAATTGAATTTATTGATGAAAATAACAAAATCATGTCTATGGTCTCAATCACCAATAAAGGTGATGCAAAATTAAAAGAAGGGCAACTTGTTCCGCGGAATAAGATAAGAGAAATTAATGCCGATTTGAAAAAGAAATCAAAAGATCCTGCAGACTTCAGAGATGCTTATCCAGCAACATTTGAACATGTACTATTAGGTATCACTCAAGCAGCTTTATCTACTGAGAGTTTTATATCGGCTGCTTCCTTCCAGGAAACAACCAAAGTATTAGCTAATGCTGCTACCGAGGCAAAAGTTGACTATTTATTAGGATTGAAGGAAAATGTTGTAATGGGGCATCTTATACCTGCTGGAACTGGATTGAAAAAGTACCGAAATATACTTCTAAAGTCAGAGGAAATGATAGATGCAATTCCCGAAGAACAGAAAGTGGTTTAAATTGAAATTTTGTAATGTAAATTAGCTTTTAGTTAGTATATTTTCTTGACTAATTTTTAAATAAAAAGTATATTTCTAGACTAAATATTTTCAGATTCTTAAAATCAGGTGTAAAGTGCCGACAATCAATCAATTAGTACGTAAAGGAAGAGTTAGGATTTTATCAAAAAACAAAGCTCCAGCGCTTGATGCTTGTCCCCAAAAGCGTGGTGTGTGTACAAGAGTATACACTACAACGCCAAAAAAACCAAATTCTGCACTTAGAAAAGTTGCAAGAGTTAGGTTGACAAACGGAATTGAAGTAACATCGTACATTCCAGGCGAAGGGCATAACTTACAAGAGCATTCAATTGTTTTGATTCGTGGCGGTAGAGTAAAGGATTTACCTGGGGTCCGTTACCATATTATTCGCGGTACTCTCGATACCAGTGGAGTTGAGGACAGAAAAAAAGGTAGGTCTAAGTACGGTGCTAAAAAACCTAAAGCTAAATAATTATGAGAAAAAAAAGAGCAGAAAAACGATTTCTTAAACCAGATCCAAAATTCAATGAGATTTTGGTATCTAAGTTTATTAATAGCTTAATGTATGATGGTAAAAAATCTACAGTAAGAAAAATGATATATCATGCATTTGATATAATTGAAGATAGAACAAAAAAGCCTGGAGTAGATGTATTCAAGCGAGCAATTGATAATGCAGCTCCAATAATAGAAGTGAGAAGCAGAAGAGTTGGTGGCGCTACTTATCAGGTACCTACTGAAGTGCGACCAGAGAGAAGAATTGCACTCGCAATGCGCTGGATTAAAACTTATGCAAGGCAAAGAAATGAAAAATCAATGTCCTTGCGATTAGCCTCTGAATTAATTTCTGCGGCAAATGGTGAAGGATCGGCAGTTAAGAAAAAGGAAGATACACACAAAATGGCTGAAGCTAATAAAGCCTTTGCACACTTTAAATGGTAAATATTACGAAGTAAAGATTTTTTGAAATGGCTGCAAGAATAAAAATAGACAAGGTTAGAAATATTGGAATTATGGCTCATATTGATGCCGGTAAAACCACTACTACGGAGAGAATTCTTTTCTATACCGGTAAAACACATAGGCTTGGTGAAGTTCATGATGGTGCAGCAACTATGGACTGGATGGAGCAGGAAAAAGAAAGGGGAATAACAATTACTAGTGCAGCTACAACTTGTTTCTGGGCAGATCATCAAATAAATATCATCGATACTCCTGGTCATGTTGATTTTACTGTTGAAGTTGAGCGCTCCTTAAGAGTTTTGGACGGTGCCGTTGCATTATTTTGTGCTGTTGGTGGTGTAGAACCGCAATCTGAAACTGTATGGAGACAAGCTGACAAATATAAAGTTCCCCGAATTGCGTTTATCAATAAAATGGATAGAACAGGAGCCGACTTTTATCACGCAATTGAGATGATGAAAGAAAGACTCGGTGCTAATGCTGTTCCGATTAATCTTCCAATTGGTGAAGGTGATATTTTTAATGGTGTAATTGATCTTATTACTTTTAAAGCCAGAATGTACCATGGAGATACTCTAGGCGTCACATACGATGAAATTCCGATTCCTCATGATTTGGAGGAAATTGCAAATAAATATAGAACTCAAATGCTTGAAGCGGTATCCGATATTGATGATAAACTTCTTGAAAAATACCTTGAGGGCAAGGAAATAAGTGAATCGGAAATTAAGACTGTTTTAAGAAAAGCCACAATTGATTTAAAAATTATTCCTGTACTGTGTGGCTCAGCTTTTAAAAATAAAGGTGTTCAGCAATTGTTGGATTGTGTTGTGGATTTTCTACCTTCACCTGTTGATTTTAAGGAAATCGAAGCCCACCACATCGGAATAAATGATTATGTATCTCGTCAAATTGACGAAAAAGAAAAATTCACAGCTCTTGCTTTTAAAATAATGAATGACCCTTATGTAGGTAAATTAACTTTTTTCAGAGTTTATACCGGCTCACTAAAATCAGGCTCCTACATATTTAATGCCGTTAGTGGAAAAAAAGAACGCATCAGCCGGTTATTGCAAATGCATGCTAATCATCGCGAAGAAATTGATGAAGTTAGAGCTGGAGATATTGGTGCTGCAGTAGGATTGAAATTTACAAAAACTGGAGATACACTTTGTTCAGAAGATGATCCTGTTGTACTTGAAAAAATTGTATTTCCTGAACCTGTTATTCAAATTGCTATTGAACCAAAAACTAAAGCAGACCAAGATAAATTATCAGAATCGCTTTCAAAATTATCCGATGAAGATCCAACTTTCAGAGTAAAAGTAGATGAAGAAACCGGCCAAACATTGATCAGCGGAATGGGTGAACTTCATCTTGAGATTCTTGTTGATCGTATGAAAAGAGAGTTTAAAGTTGAGGCTAATGTTGGCAAACCTCAAGTTGCTTACAGAGAAACAATTACTCAAAAAGTTGATGCTGAGGGCAAATTCGTAAAGCAATCGGGTGGCCGAGGAAAATATGGACACGTTTGGGTTGAAATTATGCCTAATGAACCCGGTAAGGGGTTTGAATTTATAAATGGAATTGTTGGAGGAGTAGTTCCTAAGGAATACATTCCTTCTGTTTCTGCAGGAATTCAAGAAGCCATGAGAAATGGCGTTGTTGCTGGCTTCCCAGTTGTTGATATCAAAGCGCGTTTGTACGATGGTTCTTACCATGATGTTGATTCTGATGAAATATCCTTTAAGGTGGCAGGTTCTATTGCTTTCAAAGAGGGTGCAAAAAAAGCAAAACCTATTTTGTTAGAACCGATAATGGATGTGGAAGTTGTAACTCCCGAGGAATATCTCGGTGATGTAATGGGCGATCTAAATTCTCGCAGAGGTAAAATTGAAGGTTTTTCTGCAAGAAAGGATGCTCAAGTAATTAAAGCCACTGTTCCGCTGGCAGAAATGTTTGGCTACGCAACTATTTTAAGATCAATGACACAAGGCAGGGCGATTTTTACTATGCAATTTCTAAGATATTCTGAAGTACCTAAAAGTGTAGCTGATGAAATTGCTGAAAAATCTTTAGGAAAAAAAGCTACAAGCACAACTTAAATCTGAAATCATAAAGAAAACTAAAATATAAGGAGAATTAGATGGCAAAAGAAAAATTTGACAGGAGTAAGCCTCACGTTAACGTAGGTACTATTGGTCACGTAGATCATGGTAAAACCACATTAACCGCTGCCATCACCATGGCTCTTGCGAAAAAAGGCTTATCACAAATTAGAACCTTTGATAGTATTGATAATGCCCCTGAAGAAAGAGAAAGAGGTATTACTATCGCA
>JACAFC010000273.1 GCA_013388515.1 Ignavibacteriaceae bacterium
CGCCCTCACAACTAGATTTTTTTTATATCCTAGAATCAAAGGGCTTTTCCATGTGAAAATTTATGACAGAAACTTTACTGGCAACTGAATTGACGCCGTTCGGCTTGGGTAAAACTGGACAAGTGGAACCGCCTTACCCCAGAACAGCAGCAAAAATTGGCCCCCATTTGTCCAGATTTTGTGGTTGAGTTGCGTTCTCCTCCAAACCAGCTAAGCAACATCATCTCCCCATTTTCTGCCTCCAATCTTCATATGATTTATGAAAAATAGATTCATCAGGTAGCAGCTCTATTGCTTTGCTATAGGCTTGAACAATTTCTGTTTTCGGTGCCTCTAACCATTTCAGTGCTTTGGCTAAATCAAACCAACACCAAGCTTGTCAGTCCATTCAAGCGGACCGTAAGGGTAGTTAGTACCAAGCTTCATTGCAGTATCTATATCTTCACGCGATGCGGTCTTTTCAGCATAGACTTGTGCAGCTTCGTTAATAATCATCGAAATGATTCTCGGAAAAACAAGCCCGGGAACATCTGGCACCACAGAACATTCAATCTTCTGCTCACTGAAAAACTTTTTAACCTTTTCGGTTGTTTCATCATTTGTCAGTCTTGAAGGTGCAAGTTCAATTAGTTTTGTTTTTGAAATAGTTGGGTATAAACCTATTCCAATCAGCCTTTCCGGGTTTTTACAAACCGCTGCCTGTTCCCATACAGCAACACATAGTGATGAAGTAAGTATAGGCATAGATGGATTAAGTTCGGCATCGAGCTGTTTAATAATATCTGTTTTCTCTCCCCGCGGGTAGTTTGTGCATTCAACAGCTATATTTGTATCTTTCAGGTTGTCTGTATACTCGCAATCTTTAAGCTTTAAGCGGAGTTCTTCTTTTATGTTTTCATCACCTGTCAGGAATATTTTTTTCATATGAAATTTGTAAATTTAAAAATAAAACTTGATAATTTATATAATACCTACAAAAAGAAATATTCTTCCAATGATCCTGTATGGCTTGTCCACCGTTTTTCATCCGAAAAAGATATAGAAATTGCCGGGCTCCTTGCATCATCATATTCTTACGGAAAGGTAGAAGTAATAAATAAATTTCTGAATCAGCTGTTTACACGTATCGGAAATAAGCCATACGAATTTACCGCTAATTTCACTAAACGTAAAGATAATAAGTTTCTTGCGGATCTGAATTACAGATTTAATACAGGTGACAACCTGGC
>JACAFC010000109.1 GCA_013388515.1 Ignavibacteriaceae bacterium
CAGCGGACCCGAGTCTTTATGATGTTTTAAAAGAAAATGCCGAAAAGAATAAAGATAACCCGACAAAAGCTGAGTTGGTTTTGTGGGAGTTGTTGCGGGGAAAACAGCTTGCAAATTTTAAATTCCGAAGACAGCATATAATTGGTCAGTACATTGCTGACTTTGTTTGTTTGTCTAACAAACTTGTAATTGAAGTTGATGGTAAGATTCATCAGGTTCCAGAAAATAAAGAATCTGATGAAATAAGAACCAAGTGGTTAGAATCACAAGGATTCAGAGTTATAAGATTTACAAATGAACAAGTTCTGTCTGATCCAGAAAATGTTTTATCTGAAATTCAAAAAGCCCTCTCCTTTGGAGAGGGTTTGGGTGAGGCTGTCGGGGCTTCTGGTGTTGGACGTATTCTTTTAGCAACAGTTAAAGGCGATGTTCACGACATAGGCAAGAACATTGTTGGCGTAGTGCTGGGTTGTAATAATTATGAAATTGTGGATCTGGGTGTCATGGTCAGTTCCGAAAAAATAATTCAAGCTGCTATTGAACATAAAGTTGATGTAATCGGGTTAAGCGGATTAATTACTCCGTCGCTTGACGAAATGGTACATGTGGCTAAAGAAATGGAGCGGAGCGGACTTAAAATTCCTTTGTTAATTGGCGGCGCAACTACATCTCGAGTTCACACGGCAGTTAAAATTGCTCCTAATTACAGTTCACCGGTTGTTCACGTTTTGGATGCATCGCGAAGTGTACCTGTTGTCAGCAATCTTATTAATCAAGATGCCAAAATTCAATCTAGTTTTGTTCAAGAAATTAAAAACGAATATGAAAAAGTTCGAATTGATCATGCTAAAAAGAAGTCGGCAAAGAATTTTATTTCTCTTGCTCAAGCACGACAAAATAGATTTACTGTCGATTGGCAGAATACTCCTGTAGCCAAGCCCTACAATTTGGGAGTTACTGTGCTCTCAAATTTTCCGTTATTAACACTTCGCAATTATATTGACTGGACTCCGTTCTTTTTAACATGGGAGTTAAAAGGAAAATATCCAGGCATTTTTGAAAATGAAAAATATGGTGATACTGCAAAACGCTTATTCGATGATGCAAATAAACTGCTGGATAGAATTATTGATGAATCTTTGTTAACTGCGTCGGGGGTTGTTGGGTTGTTTCCGGCAAACTCTGTTGGATTTGATGACATCGAAATTTATTCGGATGATTTGCGTAAAGGAATAAGAAGAGTTCTCCATACATTAAGATCACAAGCTGAAAAAGCTGAAGGGGCGCATAATCTTGCATTAGCAGATTACATCGCACCAAAAGAAAGTGGAGTTAAGGATTACCTCGGTGCGTTTGCTGTTACCGCAGGGCTTGGAATAGAAAAGATCATACAGCAGTTTGAAAAAGAACACGACGACTACCACAGCATTATGACTAAAGCTTTGGCTGATCGGCTTGCCGAAGCATTTGCCGAACATCTTCATGAATTAGTAAGAAAAAAATATTGGGGCTATTCATCTGAAGAAGCTTTGTCTAACGAAGAATTGATCAAAGAAAAATATATTGGAATTCGTCCGGCACCTGGTTACCCTGCACAGCCCGATCATACAGAAAAACTTGTGATATTCGATTTGCTTGATGTTACAAAACATACTGGAATAACTTTAACAGAAAGTTTAGCAATGCATCCTGCAGCATCGGTGTGCGGGTTATATTTTGCACATCCCGAAGCAAAATACTTTAATGTAGGAAAAATTGGAAAAGACCAGGTTCTCGATTACCACAAACGCAAAGGCATGAGCATTGAGGAAACCGAAAAGTGGCTGCGTCCTATTTTAAATTATGATGAGGGAGAGTAAACCTATCCTGTTTAACAAGTTTCAAATCGAAGAATTTAATTGCTTTTTAATATTTCTGGAATTCTGAGCCAATCCTTTTTCTGCAATTCCTCCCCTCTATTTGCACGTCCCAGTCTAGACGTGTGGAATAATGGATATATAAATGGAAAAATATCAGTTACTATTTTTCCAATATCTCGTGATAATTTAAACTCGTTTAGCTGCTTAGACTTTGGAAAATATGATTTTATCGCTTTCAATGCATTTGCACCTAATGTAACAATCAGGGTTGGATTAGTAATTTTCAATTGCCTATTCAACCAATATTGACAGTTTCTAATCTCTTTGGTAATCGGCGGTGTATCTTTGTATTCACCACAATCCGGATAACATAAACAGGAATTAGTAATAAAAATATTTTTTCTATTTAGATTTGTGAGGAGAAAACATTCTTTAAAAAAATTCGCCGAAGGATCATCATTATCAAAAGAGATAAAATTTGTCTTCCCAGCACCCTGCCTTCCTGGTCTTTCTCCAATGAAGACTACTTGGGCAGAACCGCTGGTGTTTTTGGGATCATACATAGGAACATTAATTTTTGTTGCTCCGTAACAAAATCTGCAGTCTTTGGCTTCAAGAAAAATTTGTTTGAGAGTATCGCTCACAAATGCCCTTCGTGATATTATGTAAAAAAATATTATTGAACTTAGTTATTTGGCTAATTGCATGAGCAACATCACAATATAATCATATTGCTCTCGGGTCTCGGTTCCAATGTTTTTTAGTATAACTCTTTTACCAAAAGTTCCCGCGCCCTTTCTTCCCCCAATGTCAACTGCTTTTTTAGGGTCATTTAGAACACTCGCTGATATAACTGGATTTCCAATCATTTTTTTATCTGCGGCTTTGTAGTTAAAAACCATGACTTTCTCTCCCTTAATCTTGTAGAAACGGGTGAAATTACCACCGAAAGGGTGATTCTCAATTTCTAATGTTAATCCGTGCGCAGAGAGTCTTTTTGATAGTTCTCTATCTATAGTTTCAACATTCTGATTCTGCAAAAAAAATCACCTCCCTTTTTTTGTTAATACCTAAAACTTAAAATCCACACCAAGTTCCAATGCTCCATAGCTTAAGGTTCCAAATCCTATTCTACCAGTAAGAGCTAGGGTTGGAGTAATCCAATATCTGGCCCCTCCTTGAAAACCAAGCCAAAGTCCGCCGTGTGATGGTTCTGCATAATAATGATTCCTGTTATCTTTCAAATCAACGGATCCTGCATCATATGCCAACACAGCGCCAGCCCAGGGATCGAATTTTCGGTTATCAATTTTAAAGTGGTAGTTAAACTGCCCGCCAATTAAAATATTTGTGTAGCTCCAGCTTCCACCGTAAAAACTTTCTTTATATCCCCAATATCGGAAAAGTCCCCCGGCGCCGACAGTTCCGAAATCTTTTATCACAAATGCATATTCATAATTTAGACCAAGTTGTGCGGTGGATCCAAGAAATGAGAGCCCTATTGATGGTCCAAAATAATGTTTCTCAACATCATATTGAGCATTGGCTGTGGATATAAATAAAACTAACCAAAATAAAATACTTAATGTGCGTGTGTTTTTGTTCATTTTATACTCTGGTAATTAATTATAAAAATTTATGGTTAAAGTTAGTTTTATTACATGTTTAATTCCAATACCGCAGCGATTTCACTAAAAAACACCATGCGGTTCAGAGCACATAAACCAAAGAATTATTTCCGTCTTCTTGATTGTTTTGTTATACAAACTTAGTTTTAGAGTAAACGAAATTCTATTTACCTTCTATTTAATACTAATGAACTAATTAGTGCGCTGTACCGGATTTAAAAATCATCAACAAACAAAATGGAGAACCATATGAAAAAAACCTTCACGTTTCTCTTTATAGCAAGCACAATATTTTTACTTGCTTCCAATACTAGTTTTGCACAGTTCAGATTAAAACTTGGACCTAACCTGGGTTTGAATTATAATATTGGAACCGGTTCCGATGTAGATGAAACTATGACAGGAATCGGAATGGTTATCGGCGGTACTGTTGACATGGCATTTACCCCAACAATTGGGTTAATTACAAATATGCAGTTTTATGATAATCGAAGCGGAGGTACATCAACCGAAGGAAGTGTTCAAGGAATTGCTTATACAGTTAATGACGACAGAAGCATTGCCTATTTCATGATTGAACCTCTGTTTAAACTCACCATACCAAGCAGTTCATTTTATTTCGTTGCTGGTCCTGCGGTGGGGTTTGCTGTTCAAGGTTCTTACGATGTTAGAATAACTTCCCAGAACAACCAGGTTACCTTTCAAGACGGATCTACAAAAGCCACCGGCTCAATAAAAGATATGTTGGTTCGTTTTGCTCTTAAGTTCGGTTCCGGTTATGATATTAAGCTTGGCTCAATTTTCTTGACCCCACAGCTTGCATTTGAATATGGATTAACAAATATAGTTTCTGACGTTAAGGCGAGAATATTAACTATACAATTAACTACTGCTGTTAAGTTTTCCATTATTTAACAACTTAATAACATAAGCCCGTTCTTATAATTGAACGGGCTTTTTTATTTTAAAAAATCAAAGCCTTTTTGATTGCAGATTAGTTCTGTTTTGTTGATATTTTCCAATGAAAAGAATATCGGAGTAAAAATTGATACAAAAAACTCTTCTAACATTTGCATTCGCTCTTTTCTCTTTGCATTTTCTTCAGCCCTCTTATGCACAAAGTAAATACCAACTCATCCAAAAAGGTGAGCAGACCTATCTGTCAAATACTGTTGTTATTAAATACAAGCAATCCTATCAAAGTAACATTAACCAAGATACATCCGTGCCCAAAATAATTAATAATTATTTTAATGAATCCGATGCTCTATCCCACAAGCCGATGTTTGCCAAACTTCACAGCAGAGCAGAATCTGAGTTAGATAGAGTTTATATTTTAGAATATTCTTCTAATATTGACCCTCAAATATTATCATCCAAACTAAGCAGGCAAGCTGAAGTTGAATGGGCAGAACCCAAGTATGTTTATATGATTGATTATATACCCAACGATCCTTTTTATTCTTCTCAATACGCTCTTCAAAAAACCAAGGCGGCGGATGCTTGGAATATTACAACAGCCGATACTTCAATTGTTATTGCAATAATTGACACTGGAGTAGATTGGGATCACCCTGATCTCGCAGCAAACATTTGGAAAAATTGGGATGAAATACCAGCAAATGGAGTTGATGATGATTTTAATGGTTTTGTTGATGATATACGCGGCTGGGATTTTGGCGGGCTGACCGGCACTCCCGATAATAATCCAACGGAAGATAGACCAGATCATGGTACTCATGTTGCCGGTGATGCGGGAGCGGTTACCGATAATCTTATTGGTGTAGCATCTGTTGGTTTTAAATGCAAAATAATGCCTGTTAAAACTACCCGTGATGATTATAGAAATATTAGCAACTTACCTTATGTAATTTTTGGCTATGAAGGAATTAAATACGCTGCTGAGAACGGTGCAAAAATAATAAATTGCAGCTGGGGCGGCGGGGGATTTTCAATTCTTGGACAAGAGATAATTAATTACGCAACATCATTGGGTGCTTTAGTAGTTGCGGCCGCAGGCAACAACAACTCATCCGCGCCATTCTATCCTTCTGCATATAACAATGTTCTTTCTGTTGCTGCAACAGATGAAAGCGATATTAAGGCTTCTTTCTCAAATTATGGTCCATGGGTGGATGTATCAGCACCGGGAGTAAATATTTATTCCACTTGGCAGAATGATAGTTATACTTATGGGAACGGCACATCATTTTCTTCTCCAATTACAGCAGGGCTTGCAGGCTTGGTTCGATCGCAGTTTCCATTGTTTACTCCAAACCAAATTGCTGAACAGATTCGATCGAGCTGTGATATTATAAACTCAGTCAACCCGGGTTTTGTTAATCAGCTTGGGAAAGGAAGAATTAATGCATTTGATGCGGTTTCAAATACGGCATTAAAGTCTGTGAGAGCAAACGATGTGTTTTTTGCTGATGAGTTGCCAGGCGGCAATGGAAACGGAGTTCTGGAAGCTGGCGAAACAATAAAAGTTCGTTGTACTTTCACAAATTATCTTAGTCCAACATCTAACCTTAATATTTATTTAGAAAGTATAAATAATTTTTCAACTGTGCTTCAAGGAATTTTTAATCCAGGCGCATTATCAACGTTGGATATATTTCACAACACGTTCAATGAATTTACATTTCAATTAAATACAAATATCCCGTCAAATACAGTACTTAATTTCAATTTAAATTATGTTGATGGAACTTATCAAGATATTCAAGTAATTCAGGCTATTGCAAATCCAACATACGCTACGCAAGCAGGAAACAATGTTGCGTTAACTCTAACAAGTAAAGGAGTTTTAGGTTTTAATGATTATCCATCCAATTTGCAGGGAGATGGATTTAAATACATGGACGGCATAAATCATCTGTTCGAGGGCGCACTAATTCTTGCAACTTCATCTTCACATGTATCCGATTGTGCCCGCAATCGTTCAACTCAAAACAGTGATTTTGTTTCAACTCAGCCGCTTCTTCTTAAAACTCCTGGCACTACTGCTAATGTTGAGGGTTCTTGTTCTTTCAATGACGATAATGCAGGAGCAAATAAGCTGGGTTTAGATGTTAAGCTGAATTCATTTTCCTTTGATAATATCGAAGATCAAAATTATATTCTATTGAGATATGATATTACCAGCAATACTCAAACAACTATAAGCAATTTATTTGCCGGATTGTTTTTTGACTGGGATTTAATTGATGGCAGCGATGATTTTACTGCTTATGACAGCTTATACAATTTTGCGTACAGCTATCATATTGGTGGTAATCCCGATACTTGGGTTGCTGCTGCGCTAATTTCATCCGAAAACTATGGGTTTTGGGCTATAAACAATGCCGGAGGCGATGGAGGGTTTAGCATTTATGATGGGTTTTCTGACGAAGAGAAATGGCAGTCGGTTTCAAGCGGAATAGGAAAAAGACAGGCGGGCGCAGGAGATGTTTCTAATGTTGTTTCGGGCGGTCCTTTCTTAATTGAATCAAATGACACTCTACGTGTAGCTTTTGCTGTTGCAGCAGGTTTTAGCTTAGAAGAACTTAGAACTGCTGTTTCAAATGCAAGAACCAAATACTCGCAAATTCCAACATCCATTTTTGTTAATGATGACATTTATCCCAATAATTTTTATTTAAGCCAGAATTTTCCCAATCCCTTTAACCCGAGCACCAGAATACGATTCGCAATCGCACAAAACATCAAAAGTCAATTGTCAAAAGTAACTCTAAAAATTTATGATGTGCTTGGAAATGAGGTTACAACTTTGTTAGACGAGTATAGGCCTGCAGGAAATTATGAGATAGAATTTAAGAATATGGGTACGCTGCCAAGTGGGGTATATTTTTATCGATTGCACGCGGGAGACTTTGTTGAGTCAAAAAAATGCATTATGATAAAATGATCTTTGAAGTCTTTACCATCGGAGCTATTTCATTCAAGCACATAGGTTTGACAAGTAAATGATTACATTTTGAGAAAAATCATTTTTTTTAATTTAAGTACATGAGCTTAAGTTTTGTGGGGATAGTATATGACTACAAAGTATTTTCTTACATCAAATTTTTTTTACTACCCGTTCTAACCATTGCACTTTTAATAACCACAGGCTGCAAGGATGATGGCATAAGCCCAATCTCAAATAAAAGCCCACTTGAGTTTTCATGGACTATTGACACGCCCATATTGAAGGTAATTTCCAAACATTAATGACCTCAATCTGGGGAAATTCATCGAACAATATTTATATTGTTGGGCATACAGACGGAGTAAAGGGAACGATGTGGCGATATGATGGAGCCAGATAGACTGATGTCTAATTGCACGCTTTATACGGGGGCCAATTATGGGGGCATTTGAGCTTAGTGCTATTTACGGATTTTCAGCCGACAATATTTGGTGTGCGGGAGCATTTGTTAATGATAACCCCACCCCTCTGCCAACCTTTATACATCAAAGTTTAATTATTCATTTTAATGGCACTAAATGGGAAACAATAAATTCTCCAAAAGGAGATTTACTGACAAGATTATGGGGCAGCGCTTCTGATGATATTTGGGCGTGGGGAATGGAGAATTCTCTTTTTCATTATGATGGCACATCCTGGATAAAAGACTCTATCGAATTGAGCATACCTGAAAATGGCGGTTTTCAAATAACGAGAATTTGTGGCACATCGGGTGCTGCCTTTGCTACGGATGTTACTCTAATAGATTATGTACTAAACGAAACCCACTATTTTTTTACGTGGAACAATAATAAATGGACAAAGGCTGACAGCTTTGTAATAAGTTCAACTAGCCAAGAATATAAATTCGGTACCAGGTTATGGATGCCGAAAGATGGATATTTGCTTTCTTATGGGTCCGAGGGTATTTTCCAATGGAGCGGCGGCGGTTGGCAAAAAAATTCGACGATAATCCAATTGCATGTGTAGACGGGACTGGTAAGGAATACATTATGGCTGTTGGGGGGTTTGGCAAGGCTTATTTATATAACGGTTATAGATGGAAACAAATTAAAGCAGTTGAAAATCTAAATATTCTCTTCAGGGGTGTGTGGGTTAATGGAAAAGAAGCGTTTATAATAGGTATTACAACAGATGGCTATCCCCAAAAAACGGTTGTATATCACGGAAAGTGAATATAGAAGGAGGTTAAATCACAACCGAATTACTTTTAAACAATTTTTAATATTAAAAAGCGGGAGTTTTTTTGAAAAAGCTATTTTGCACTTTGTTTTCATTTCTGTTTTTATCCTCATTTATTTATGGGCAGGGTGATTTCCCTTGTGGTGTTTATCCCGTTCAAAAAAATAATACTATTAAGTGGTATCTAAATGAAGCCGGCTTGGGAAGTGTGGAATTAAAACGACAAGTGGGTGGGCCCAATTTACCCATTGCAGAAGTTCGTAGTGTGGTGAGATCTGCTATTTCAAACGCTCTAAGCAACTGGGGAACACCGGAAAGCGTTTCCTGTGTCGAGGGATCTTCTAGTGATCGAAATTTAGAAATTCAATTCATCGGGATGTCTCCAGGTGAATATGGCCACTCCCCTAATAATAATACTATATATAAATAAAAATCTCGTGTGGACAGATGTTGCAAGTCTTGTTACTCCCACACATTGGTATCCAGACATTCGTACAGTTATGCTTCATGAGATGGGGCATGTTTTTGGTGTAACGCATGCACCTAGTACCTCTTCCAGTGTTATGTTTTATAGCAATTTAAAGGTCAAAAGATCACTAACGCCGTGTGATTATAATACTACACTTAATGCATACAATCCGTTGTAAAACATAACTGTTAAAAATGGATTTGGTGCAGGCAATATGAAGGTTGATGGCGTAACTCCTTCCATTCCTACCAATGGAGTGGCCTTTTTGTGGAGAGAAAGAACATTTCCACACTCACTTGAAGCAATCGATCAGAATTATTCCAGCAGTGGCACCACATATATGATGAGATTTTATAACTGGGCTGCCGATCCGGATTATTCTAAACTCAATATAATGCGCCAACACAAAATTTTCCTGTACGCGATGGTAATCAAATACAAGCATCTGCTCTATACCAAGTAATAAATGGAATACAATACAATTTCGCTAATTGGGCAAATGACGGCAGTACTTCCAGCAACAGATCTTTTACCCCATCCGATCATGCCACATACACTGCAAACTTTAATGGTAAACCAAACAATACTGGAAGCTATTTGACATTTGGAACAACGGTCAACCAACCTATTCGGTTATATTGGACAGACAACCCCAATTTAAATGTAACACACTATAAAATCTGGAGAAGAGTAAAACACAATGGGGTCGTTTACCCTGATGAAATAATCACCAACGTTAACAGGGGTGTTCAAACTTATCAGGATATGGGATATGTACTCACATCAACATATTCACATGATTTATTATGATATGATGCCAGGGGTTATTATTCAACAGAATCAACGTATGCTGACCCAGATTTTGGAGCTGTCTATGGAAGAGAATTTGCAAAAGGGAATCCATTGGCCAACGACACTCTACCAACAGAATAAAAAATAGAAAATTATCCAAATCCATTTAATCCTGTTACGGTTATTAGTATCAGGTGCCCGAAACAGGGCATATAAAGTTATGTATTTATGATTTATTAGGTAAAGAAATTGCAGAGCTGGTAAATGAGGTAAAGCAACCTAGTGTGTACGATGCTACATTTTCTACCACAAACGCAACGCCAGGCGGGGTATATTTTTATCGTTTACAGGCGGGAGACTTGACTGAAATTAAAAAAATGATTCTGCTTCGTTAACTATTAAGGATGGGGCTCACCCAAAGGGGCAAAATGGGTCTCGTGGTGAGCCCCGCTTAACTATCAATCTAAAAATTATAACTTAATCCGACTGTTGCTTTTATATTATGCTTCGGTTGGTTTACGGCATCGTCGGCATCCTCATAAGTAAAATCTTTTCGTTCGTTTACATGCTCACCATCAGGACTGTAAGATGTGTCGTGGCCATATAACGTACTTGAAAAAAAGTAATCATAGCCGATACTAAAAACTAGATCAATCACAGGAGAAATTCTAAAATAATTTTCGATTCCAACGCCAGCGCCCCATTGGTTGGTGGTTATATCAAAGTCCTCATTTCCACCAACATAATTGAAATTGCCTGTAAACATAGTAAATCGAGGTCCTGCATAAATGTAGTTTCGACCGCTAAAATTATAAAGAAGGTCTGCGCGTATATCGATCAGCCGCCCAGCTTTTTCAGGAACACCATCTGTAGCATCGTTTATAAACATTTCTCGAACGGCATCTGGTTTGCCAGGATTTAAGAAACTGAACCCTACTCCAAGTTTTATATTGAATGGAAAGCCCTCGGCTAAATTTTTCATTAAAACATTTCCACCGAATCCAATCCCATTGTTATAACCAAAAAACACACCGCCGGCTATGTTGGTTCGGGGGTTAAAGCTCTGCGCAAATATTATTTGGGACAGTATTAATAAGACCAAGACCAGTGTCAACAAGTTTCTATTCATAATTTTCCTTTCATGCTAATAATATCTACAAAATAATTTCAATTCTTATACCATGCAGAGCCTCGTTGCTAATTAAAAATTATATTGAAGCCCGAATATTTGTTGTATTAGATTATGAGATTAATGGGGCTAGGTAGGAATTACATGTAATTTGGGTGTCTTAATTTTTAATACATATTAAGTATCAATTTGGGTAACAGTTTGTCCGACATTTTGTACGTTGGCGTCAATTTAATGATTGATGTTTACAGGAAGAATTACTTACTAATTTTTTCTCGATTGTAATTTCCAGCCGCAACTTCTTTTGCTGTTAAGAATGCAAGCTTAACTATTTTTTCATACAATTCGGGATTTAGTGTCTCGGTTTTATCTGTTAGAAGATGCAGATGTTCATAGCTATTTGTAGTTACAAAATATAAACACGGAACTTCCTTTTCGTGAAACGGAGTAGCATCTGCACCTCCGCCCGACCATGTTTCTTCAACCATATACTTAAAGTTTTCTTGGTCTTTTTGTTTAGCAATCTTCCAAAGTTCGGGCGAGCTTTTGCCGTTCCCAACTTGAATACTATCGCCGTAACCAATGCAGTCAAGGTTTATCATTGCAATTATTTTATCATATCCCCTTTTCCAATTATTCACAAAGTGTTTCGATCCTAAAAGACCCTGCTCCTCGCTTGCAAACAACACAAAAATTATAGAACGCTTTGGTTTGATTTTATTTTTCTTAAAGGCTCTTGCAAGTTCAATCACCGCTGCTGAACCGGAAGCATTGTCATTAGCACCGGGAAAAAGCAAGCTTGCTTGGGAACCAACATGATCGAGGTGTGCACCAATAATTAGAAACTCATTTTTCAATTTAGTATCGCTGCCTTCAATTAATCCGACAACATTCATTGTTCTCGCGCTTTTTTCATATTTGGCATTTACTTCGATAACTGCAGTTGTCATTAAATTAATTGAGAATGGTTTTTTCTTTTCATCAATTCTTGATTGACACTCGTTAATTTTTACAGCCGCCCGGCTTAAAAATTCATTTGCAGCATCTATTGAAATATGAAGCTGAGGAAAGTCTTGCGGCTGTTCCCCATCTCCATGCAAAACACTTCCTATTAGCGGTTGAGGATTTGTTTCGTTTGGCAGCGAAACAAATAAAATTCCTTTTGCGCCATGTTTTTTAGCAACCAGCGATTTTTCTCGCGGGCTTGCATTTCCCCAATCTTGGTTGTTTATTTTCCACGATGGGTTTTGTTTGAAAACTAGAACAACTTTGTTTTTCAAATTCCTACCATCATAGTCATCGTAACCTAAGTCTGGTCGAGATATTCCATAACCGCAAAAAACAACTGGCAATGCTAGTTTACCACTTCCACTAAAACCACGAACTACAAAATCTTTTCCATGCTGATATGTAATAGTATCTTTACCTGCGATTAATTTTAAAACGGCTGGTTTGTCAATTTTATTGTATTCAACATTTAGATATTGGAAGTAGCCATCCTCTCCGGCTGGTTTTAATTCAATATTAGAAAATTTTTTAGCAATAAAATTCGCGGCTTTGTTATAACCCGAACTGCCGGGAAGCCTGCCGTCAAATTCCTCGCTGGTTAATATTTCAACATTTTTAAGCAGGTCTTTTTTGTTTATTGTCGAGAGTTCTGCTAAAGGTTGCGAATGAACGTTTTTTAATGAACAAAGAATTATTATGACGATTAGTGGTTTTGTCATATTTTTTAATACCATTTAAATTTCTTGCGATTTCAGAATATAAAAAAATCGTCCCTCGGGGGACGATTGTTAAAAAGAATTTAAAAAACTATTTATGATGCAGGCATTTCCTCGTCTTCTTCAGGAACGACCTTAGCAATATCAGCTATTTGATCGCCTTCATTAAGTTTAATAACCCTAACGCCTTGTGTGTTTCGTCCCATCACGCGGATGTCTTTCACGCTTTGTCTTATCACCATTCCGTGAGAAGAAATGATAACAAGTTCGTCGCCGTCAACAACATTCATCATTGCCATCATTTTACCAACCTTATCGGTTGTCTTAACAGTGATAACGCCTTTGCCTCCGCGTCTGGTTATTCTGTAATCATTAATATCTGAACGCTTGCCATAACCTTTCTCTGTAACTACCAAAATAGTGTAGTTTCGCTTTATTACCAAAAGACCAACAACATAATCGCCTTTTGACAACCTAACACCGCGAACACCAGTAGCTGTTCTTCCCATGTCTCGCACATCTTTCTCATTAAACCTTACAGCGAATCCATTTCTTGTTCCAATAACAATGTCGTTGTTCCCATCAGTCATTTTCACGGCAATCAGATTGTCGCCTGGAACTAAGTTAATTGCGTTTATTCCACCTTTTCTAACATTACCATAAGCAGACAGAACTGTTTTCTTAACTGTTCCCTTTTCCGTTGCCATAATTAGATATGCATCGTCTCGAAATTCTTTAACAGTAACAAATGCATTAATGTTTTCTGCGGGATCTTTTTCAAGAAGATTAACAATTGATCTTCCGCGCGCGGCTCGGCCTCCTTCAGGAATTTCGTGAACCTTCAGCCAATAACATTTTCCTTTGTCCGTAAAGAACATAATGTAATGATGTGTGGAAGCAATAAACATATGCTCAATAAAATCGTCTTCTTTGGTTCCAGCTCCTGTTACTCCCTTTCCACCGCGAGATTGTCTTCGGTAACCGCTAACAGGAAATCGTTTAATAAATCCTTGGTGTGAAATTGTAACAACAACGTCTTCTTCTGCAATTATGTCTTCAAGAGAAAACTCTTTATAATCTCGGATTACTTCCGTTCTTCTCTCGTCCGCATATTTTTCTTTGAGGATTAATAGCTCTTCCTTGATAATTTGCTTTCGCTTCTTTTCGCTGTCAAGAATTCCTTTTAGTTTTTCGATGAGTTTAATTGTTTCTTTGTATTCATCTTCAATCTTCTTTCGTTCCAGGCCGGTAAGGCGCTGCAGCCGCATATCAAGAATTGCTTTCGCCTGAATTTCTGAAAGCTTAAACTTTTTCATCAGGTTTACTTTGGCAGTCTCAACATCTTTGGATTTCTTAATTGTTTCGATTACCGCATCAATGTTGTCGAGAGCAATTATATATCCTTCCAAAATGTGAGCCCGCCGCTCGGCAGCATCTAAGTCAAACTTGGTTCTTCTAATCAGTACATCCATTCTATGATCTAAGAAGTGCTGCATCATTTGCTGAAGATTAAGAACCTTAGGCGAACCATTTACAAGTGCAAGCATGATTACGCCAAACGTAACCTGCATTTGTGTGTGTTTAAACAACTGATTTAGCGTAACTGCGGGCTGAGCATCTCTTTTCATTTCAATTACTACGCGTAAACCATCTCTATCCGATTCATCTCTGATATTTGAAATTCCATCAATGCTTCCATCTCTAACAAGTTCAGCTATTCTTTCTATTAGCGCAGATTTGTTAACTTGATAAGGAATTTCTGTAATAACAATATTTTCGCGATCGTTTTTTAGAGTTTCAATATTTGCTTTAGCTCTCAGAATAATTCTGCCGCGCCCGGTTGTAAATGCCTCTTTAACCCC
>JACAFC010000078.1 GCA_013388515.1 Ignavibacteriaceae bacterium
AAACAATCTCACAATTTATTTCCGAACTAGGTAATGCATTCACAAAAGGGATGAATAAAAAATATAAACGCAAAGGTGTCTTATTCGAAAGCAAAGTAAAAAGCAAGTGGGTGGATGATGAAACTTATTTTGTATGGGTTGTAAAATATATTTTAGAAAATCCAGTGAAGGCAGGATTAGCAAAAAATGTTATCGATTATGAATTTTCAAGTGCTAAGGAATTATTTGGTTTGAGCATGCAAAACATTACGGATGTAGGAACTACGTTAAGTTTTTTTGATTCATATGAGGCATTTAAAATATTTATACGTGATAATAAATCAGTTTCATCATATGAAATATAACAGGCGGCAACCTTCGAGGTTTTTAAACTGCAACCTCGAAGGTTTTTCTTAATTCCTCGTTAAATGCCTGTATTTAATTCTATGCGGTTGGTCGGCAGCAATGCCTAATCTTTCTTTTCGCTTTTCTTCGTACTCAGTGTAATTACCATCAAACCAAACAACTTTACTTTCACCTTCAAATGCTAATATGTGAGTGGCAATTCTATCTAAAAACCATCTGTCGTGACTAATAACCAAAACACATCCGCCGTAATTTTCAATTCCTTCTTCAAGTGCACGTAATGTATTTACATCTAGATCGTTTGTAGGTTCATCAAGCAAAATAACATTTGCTCCTTGCTTTAACATCATTGCAAGATGAACACGATTTCTTTCTCCTCCCGAAAGCATACTTACTTTTTTCTGCTGATCCGGTCCATAAAAATTAAACTGCGCAACATAAGCCCTTGAATTTATCTGGCGGTTTCCAAGCATTATTGTGTCTTCGCCGCCAGAGATTAATTCCCAAATACTTTTTTCCGGATTTAATGCATCTCTGGTTTGATCAACATAGGACAATTTTACTGTTGAACCGATTTTAATATTTCCCGAATCTGGTTTTTCCAATCCCGTAATCATTTTGAAGAGAGTCGTTTTTCCTGCACCATTCGGACCAATTATTCCAACTACAGCTCCGGGTGGAACTGAAAATGTTAAATCATCAATCAGAATGTTATCTCCATAAGCTTTGTTAACTTTTTCACATTCAATAACAACATCGCCAAGCCGTTCAGCAATTGGAATATAAATTTCCAACTCTTTCTGTCCTTTTTCCTTTTCTTGCTTAAGCAAGTTTTCGTAAGAAGTAATTCTTGATTTTGATTTTGCATGGCGGGCTTTTGGACTCATCCTAATCCACTCAAGTTCATGCTGCAAAGTTTTTTGCCGTTTACTTTCTTGTTTTTCCTCAACACGCAAACGTTCTTGTTTTTGTTCAAGCCATGATGAATAATTTCCTTTCCAAGGAATTCCTTCACCGCGGTCAAGTTCAAGAATCCATCCGGCAACATTATCGAGAAAATATCTGTCATGAGTAACAGCTATGACAGTTCCTTCATACTTTTGCAAATGATGTTCGAGCCATGCAACCGTTTCTGCATCAAGGTGATTTGTTGGTTCATCAAGTAAAAGAATGTCCGGTTTTTGAAGAAGCAATCTGCATAATGCAACTCTTCTACGCTCGCCGCCGGAAAGTACTTTTACTGACGTGTCTGGCGGCGGGCAGCGTAAAGCATCCATAGCCATTTCGAGCCTCGAATCCAAATCCCAGCCGCCCATCGTTTCAATTTTTTCCTGAACTTCACCTTGTTTTTCAAGAAGTTTAGTCATTTCATCATCGCTCATTGGTTCGGAGAACTTTGCGTTTATTTCTTCATAAGATTTTAGAAGATCAACAATTTCCTGAACGCCTTCTTCAACAATTTGCTTCACAGTTTTTGATTCATCGAGCTGAGGTTCTTGCTCCAGGTATCCGATTGTATGACCTGGAGCCAACACAGTTTCGCCATTAAAATTTTTATCAACACCTGCAAGAATTTTTAGCAGGGAGCTTTTTCCGGACCCATTTAAACCAATAACTCCAATTTTAGCACCGTAGAAATAAGAAAGGTAAATATCTTTAAGAACCGGTTTGTTGTTATAGAATTTGCTTACTCCAATCATAGAGTAGATTATTTTGTTTACTTCATTGCTCATTGTTTATTCTGATTTTATGATTTTAATAATCAAAAATAAGTAACATATGGTGATCGGGCAAACATTACTTAAACTAAGAAGCTATTAAATTTTTTGTTCAGTGTTTAATTCTTATTTTCGTTACCAAAAAATTCACATAAGAAATGACAAAACGAAAATTTCTTAAAGCCGTAAAGCGAGTAAAAAATTTACCGCGTGGTGTTAATCTTCTTAAGTACGGCTTTAATAAGATTAAAAACACCCTTCTCACAAATCAGAAAAGTCTAACTGTAGCTTATCCATCAAGCATTATGATTGAGTTAACCAATCACTGCAATATTAAGTGCATAACTTGTGCTCGTGAATATGCCTTTGGTGAAAAAATGGATAAAGGATTTATGAACTTTGAAAAATTCAAGCAGATTATCGATGAAGTTTATCCTTATGTCGACTCAATTGGGCTTACTGGTTTGGGTGAAACATTTCTTTACAAACATTTTGCTGAAGCAGTTGATTACATAAGAGAAAAAAGCAAGGGGATTATTATCTCGTGTTCAATTAACGCTCATCTTAAAAATAGTGTTGAGGTAGCGATTTCAGTAATCAATAAAATCGATACAATCCAAATTTCAATTGATGGAATTGGCGACGTTTATAATACCGTAAGGCGAAAAGCAGATTTTAATTTCTTTATTGAAAATGTTAAACAAATTGCTGCTGCTTCAAAAAACTCTTCAACTGATTTGATGTTTAACATGGTTGTGCTGAAGGAGAATTATCATCAAATGACGGACATGCTGAATTTAGCTAATGAGCTTGGTATAAGATTTCTAAATATTATTCCAATGAATATTGTTTCTCGAACTGATCTAGACATATCCTATTATAAATTTTTCCAAACAGAAGAATTCAAAAAAGAATATTTTAAAACCAAAGAAATGGCTAAAACTATTAAGAACGTGGAGCTGACTTTCTATGACTTTGAATCTCCTGCTAGTTTTAAGAAATGCCGATTCATGTGGAATTATTTTTATATAACGTGGGATGGATTTGTACCACCTTGCTGTGCAAAACCTTTTCCTAAAGAAAAAAACTTCGGATCAGTTTTTTCAGATAAACTAATCAATGTTTTAAATACTTCTGATTTTCAAAATTTCAGAAAAGATTGGCTAGCTGAGAGAACTCCTGAGTTTTGTGATAAGTGTTTCAACATCTACCTTGAATCAATTCACAGTGAAAGTAAAAATTCTTAAAGTCAATTTTGATAATGTTTGAAAGGGCAGCTTAGAGGTTTTTCAGGCAAGGCAACCTTCAAGTTTTTTAAATTGCAACCTCGACGGTTAAGTTTCATTTCCTTTTCAAAATTACAAAGGATAAATCGTCATTAGCTTTTGCTTCACCTCTGAAAAGATCAATTTCATCTAATAGTTTATTGCCAATTTCAATAACTTTTAGCTGATGGTTTGATTTTAGAAAATTCAAAAATCTTTCTTTACCATAAAACAAGTTGTACTCGTTTATGGATTCAGTTACGCCATCCGAATAGGCAACAAAAAGATCATCTTTTTCCAATTCAATTTTCACATCACTATAATTTGAATTTTCCATAAGTCCTAATGCTGCTTCACCTTTTGGCAGTTCGGAAATTCCATTTTTATTTATCACAATAGGCGGAAAGTGACCTGCGTTTACATATTTAATTTGATTGTTTGAAGAAGATAGTTCCATGTAAATCATGGATGCAAAAAGATTGGGTAAGCTGTCTCTATGAAAAACATGATTAGTTCTTTTAGCAAGTTCAGAAATTTTTGTGGATTCTTCTGCATAAGCTCGAATAGTTGCCTGCAGTTTGGCAGTAAGAAGCGCGGCACTAAGTCCTTTACCAGCAACATCAGCAATTGTTATGGCAATTCTATCATCGTCTATCTGCAGAAAATCTACCAGGTCGCCGCTTACATCATTTGCTGATCTAGTAAAAAGCATAACATCCCAACCTTCGATTTCCGGATTGATTGGAGGCATTAATGCACGCTGAACTTTCTGTCCTTCTTCAAGTTCACTTTTGGCAATAAGTTTATCTTTTAACTCAAGAATAAGCACAAATAAAATTAATACACCGCCAAAAAATGAATCATTAGCTGTAAATTTGATATTATCTTCTACAGATACAGTTTTCCCTATCAGCAGAAGTATTGTTCCTAAGAGCACAAAAAATCGGCGGAAAGGGGTTAAATGGAAGTAGGCATTTTTTATCAAGTACCAGAATTGACTAAGATGTTTCTTAGGCCCGGTTGCGTGCTTTAGATTTGCTTTCTGTTCATCGGTTAAGTAAAAATCTTTTAGATCTTTAAACTCGCGCTTAAAGTCCTGCCTAAATTTAATTTGCTTGATATCGTTAAGAATATTTCCGTGATTACTGCTGCCGAAATTGAAGTTATCATTCATAGTTAAAACTTAACCATTCAACCAGAGTTTTTCAACTGTTGATTGATGAGCGGTAAAATAAGCAGGAATTGGACACGGATTTAACGGATCAAACCGATTTAAACAGATCAAATCAGTTCTTATCCGCTCAAACTGTTAGATCCGTGTGCCATTGATTTATGTATTCAGCGGTTACTTTGTTAATTTTCAAGTGACTTATGCAGGATACTTCTCAAAAAATATCGCACACTTACGACTCAGCTTTGGAATTTGCAAAATCCCATTACGAAAATTTTCCTGTCGTATCTCTGCTCATTCCTAAAGACTTACAAAAACATGTAGCAATAATTTATTGGTTTGCTAGAACTGCCGATGATATAGCCGATGAGGGAATTTTAGATTCTAAAGAACGACTTGCAAAGTTGAATGAGTTTGAGGAACATTTAACTTATTTACTTAACGGTCAATTTAATTTGCCTTATGCACAAGCACTGTACAACACAATTATACAGAAAGAATTATCACCTCAGCATTTTTATAATTTACTTACTGCATTTAAGCAGGATGTTGTGAAAAATCGTTATTTAGATTTTAGCGAAGTTTTAAATTACTGCAAACACTCCGCTAATCCCGTGGGAAGATTAATTCTGGAACTATTCGGAATTAGAAATCAACAAGCATTTGAATACTCGGACAAAATATGCACAGCGCTGCAGCTTACTAATTTTTATCAGGATACTGAAATAGACTATGAAAAGGGAAGAATTTATTTCCCCCAAAATGAGATGAGTCAGTTTAATGTGAGTGAAAATATCTTTGCAAATAAGGAAAATAATGCTAACTTGAAGAAGCTCTTGAAGTACAATATTGATCGTACACAAGCCTTGTTTGATGAAGGCAAGAATCTGCTGAAGTTTTTGAGCGGAAGATTAAAATATGAAATTAAGTGGACTATCCTCGGCGGGGAAATGATACTAAACAAGATTCGAAAAAACGATTACAATATTTTCAACTCAAGGCCAAGTTTAAAAAAATCGGATTTCAGCGCTTTATTTCTAAAATCATTTTTTAGTTAATGATGGAATCGGCAAAAAATATCGCAAAGAAAAGTAAAAGCAGTTTTTATTATGCTTTTAATCTTTTACCAGCGCCAAAACGCGATGCCATGAATACCGTTTATGCTTTCTGCAGAGAAACAGATGATATAATTGACAACACAATTGATTCCGATGACATGAAGTACGAAAAACTTCGCAAGTGGAGAATCGAACTAGAAAAATCAATTGTTGGAAATTCCAACTACCATCTGCTAAACAAACTTGGTAAAACCATTTCACAGTTTAATATTCCACTCGATCCTTTCTTTGATCTTCTGAAAGGAATGGAGATGGATTTGCAAACCAAACGCTACTTAACGTTTGATGATCTGAGAATATACTGTTACAGGGTTGCTTCTACAGTTGGATTAATGTGTATAGAAATTTTTGGATACAAGAATAAATCAACAAAAGATTTCGCAATCGACCTCGGCATTGCACTTCAACTTACTAATATATTGCGTGATGTTAAGAAAGATTCGCAAGCCGGCAGAATATATCTTC
>JACAFC010000036.1 GCA_013388515.1 Ignavibacteriaceae bacterium
GAAGTACTATGTTCCAGCAAATGAACGAAGGGAACTGTTGCTGGATTCACAAGCAGAAAAGGCGAAAAAGTTTACTGTTTGGAAGAATTATATCAGACAGAATTGGAATCAGATTCATGTTGGCAAAGTGCAAACTAACACTGCAGCAAAGCAAATTTTTGTTGGTCAGGAATATCCGGTTACAACAGAAATAAACTTGGGTCAGTTAAATCCGGAAGATGTTGAAGTACAGATTTATTATGGACCTCTTGAAGACCAAAATAAGCCGCAAAACTATTCTACTGTAGTTATGAATACAACTTTAGAAAAAAATGAAGACGGAAATTATATTTACAACGGGGTTATTAAATCAAGGCGGAGTGGACAACAGGGTTTTACTATTAGAATTCTACCTAAGAATCCATTTCTTATTAGTCCATTCGAACTAGGAGTAGTTTACTGGGCTAGTTAATTCTAATAAATTAAACAATTGATTGATAAATCATATCTGAAGAAATCAAATCCATACAATTTGGAACAAAGTCACATTCTGGTTTGTAGCATACAAGACACTCCATTGCCGGATAGATTTTTTTTATTCTTCCGTAATCTTCAATTTCTGCACTTGAGGTGGGACCAAAGTAACAAATTACTTTTTTCTTTAAGGCTGCTGCAGCGTGAAGAGCAAGTGTGTCTCCTGTAACAATTATGTCAGGTATGTCCATCAAAGAAAAAAATTCTCTTAAAGAATTTTTGGAACCGGTGTTAACAACATTTGGGAACAGTTTAACTAATTGATTATTACGTTCAAGTTCGTTTTCGCCTCCAAATAGCAAGATACCTATATCTTCTTTTTGCTGAAGTTTTGAGATAAGTTCTTTAAATCCCTCAAACCGCCACTGCTTCAACTGCCATCTTTTACTTGCACCGGTGTTTAAGCCAATTATTTTTTTAAACCGACTAAGATTATTCGTTTTAATAAATGTGTTCTTAAAATCAATTTCATTTTGGGTGAGATTGATGATAATTTCGCCTTTTTTGTATTCTAACCCGGCTAATTCGTGAATTATTTGCTGATATGTTTTTTTATTTTTCTTTTTGAATTCATCGAAGGCACCCATTTCAAGCCATTCCACTGCATCCTCGTCTGCAGGTGCAACTTGACCAAGATGATTCATTAAAAATCCTTTTTTAACTTTTGCTTTAATGATTGAAGCCAGAGATGAGCTTACTGGCGAGGCATCGGGGTGAATAAGTAAATCATATTCCTGAATACTTAACTTTGCAGCAAGATCATAACTTTCGAATAAAAAAATATTATCAACTAAATTATTATTTATGAAAATATCTTTAGCGCTATGTTTGGTTAACCAGGTTATATGTGAATTCGGATATTTTAATTTAATGGCGTGCAAAATAGAGGTTGTTCGCAGTACGTCTCCAACTGCATCAAGCTTTATGATTAAGATTTTAAAATTTATCGGAGAGTAATACTCGCAGCTATCACACTTTTTATTTTCCTGTTTGTTTGGTTTACATGGCTTATCCCCGGGGAAATGTTTACAATCGGTTTTCAAGATCATATTTGAGTATCCGAAATAATTTGATTAAAAAGCTGAGGCAATTTCCCAAAATTATTTTTGTTCACAAAATCTTTTATGTTTTTTTCGAAATCAACCGATTCTTTTAATTTAAAATACTCTTTCACTCCATCGGCTATTTCTTGAGGAGAGTTAGGTTTTATTATAATACCAGTTTTATTGTTTTCAACAAACTCTGATAAACCTCCAACATTGGTTACAAGTACAGGTTTCGAGAATCCATATGCAACATTTAGTATCCCGCTTTGGGTTGCACTGCGATAAGGAAGAACTACTAAATCACTTGCATTATAATATTTCCCGACATCTTCATTCGGAACGAATTTATTAACTACAACTGTATCTTTATCAATACCGAGCTTCTTTATTTGGTCGATATAGACATTTGGCGAGTCATAAAATTCACCAACAATTAACAACTTTGCATTTGGTAAGAATGATTTTATTGCTGGGAATGCCTCAATCAATAAATCGAGCCCTTTATACTTCCTCACGTATCCAAAAAAGAGAAGCACATTATCCTTTTCGGTAAATCCTAAATCTTTTTTTGAAGATAGCAGTGTAGTTTTATCTTTACTGTCATAGCAGTCATAAATTGGCAATTCAGACTTGTATACTTTTCTGCCGCTTGAAATTTGGTTTACTTCATTTTCAACAATTTGAGATAGTACTAAAAAAGCGGAAGCATTTTTTAATCCAATGTCGGTTAATCTTTTATCAATAAAATTACCTTCATGGGAAACAAAGTTCTCAGTAATGAAAAGAATTTTCTTCCTGAGTTTCTTTTTTATCAAACCGCTGATTGTGAAATGACATGGTGCAAAGAATGGATGCCACCAGTCAAAAACAACTAAATCCGGATTTTCTTTAATAATTCTAAATGCAACTTTTAACCAGCTAAATGGCGAAATGGAATTTACTAATCTCTCATTAGGTGCTTTTTTTATTAATGTTGTACTCTCATCGTATTGCGTTTTGCCTGGAAATAAAATTGCGGGATAAAGCAAAGAGTAGTTAAAGATTTTAACTTCAAAATCCTCTTTTAATGCATCATAAACATGAGATACGAAGAGAGCGTTGCCTCCACGGTAAGGATATGCTGGACCAATAACAATAATCTTTTTTTTGTCTGATGTCATTTAATTTTAGCGAAAGTAAATCGTATGCTAACCGAGTGTTTGAAAATATTTAGCGAAATATAAAGAAATTGAGGTGGATGGGAAAGAACAACTCCAATCTAAAATAAATTACTTTCTTTAACTAAAATTCACCTGTACAAATCGTGATTATCCAAATCTTCATCTTCATCTTTATTTGGTGTCAAGGTGAACATAGAGCTTAGCATATCTTTAAATTGAATGGAAGTATCAAGACGAGTTTTACTGAGCATAGAAAATTCAGCTAAACCATGGAGAATAAATTCCATTAGAATAAGTTGTGAGCAACCATTCTCATGAGGGAAAAATTTTTTTGTTAACTCAAATAGTCCAGGAATTTTTACAAGTGTCTTTTCAAAATCCTTATCAGAGATATTTCTCAATAAATCCAATTCATTGCCTTTTCCAAACCAATTTACAATAGTTTGATAAGGATTATTATTTTGTGTCTTTTTAGAAGTCTCAGGAGAGGGGAGATACTGAACAAAAACTGTTTTGATAGCTTTTCCAATTAGAACATACGCCACTTTCAACGGACCTTCTTGTTCACCTTCGTAAACTAATTCTACTTTACCGGTAATTGCTGGAATTACTCCATATAAATCAAGTATTCTAGCGTGAGTTTGTTTTTCATTATTTAGCAGCATTCTTCTTTCTGCCGTGCTGATTAAATTTTCATAGGAAGAAATTGTAAGCCGCGCAGAAACCCCGCTTTTAGAATCTATGTATTCACTTTGTCTTGCTTCAAAAGCTATTTGTTCGATGAGGTGCTCAAGTATTGGATGAACAATTACAGAACCTTTTTGCTCCTGTGCCGGGAGAGCTTCTTGTTTTGTTATTTCTTTCGAGACAGATATGCTTTTTGGGTAATGTGTAAGAATTTGACTGTCAATTCTATCCTTTAAAGGAGTAACAATGGAACCGCGGTTGGTATAGTCTTCAGGATTTGCAGTAAAGATGAATTGAATATCAAGTGGAAGACGAAGCTTGAATCCTCTTATTTGAATATCACTTTCTTGCAAAATATTAAACAATGCTACTTGAATTCGTGCTTGAAGATCAGGCAATTCATTGATGACAAAAATTCCTCTATTGGAACGCGGAATTAAACCAAAGTGAATTACTCTTTCATCAGA
>JACAFC010000037.1 GCA_013388515.1 Ignavibacteriaceae bacterium
AAACAATGGGGAAGAGTAACTGATTTTCTTTCTGATACTCAGAGTGGAAGCGATGATACTGAATATGCATTATTTAGTTCTAAAATTCTTATAGATAAAAAATGGAATTTAAAACCGCAGGATGTTGCTGCAGCTTGGCGGAAAGATATTATTAAATCAAGTAATACTTACAAAGGGGCAGGATTCAGTGAAATGCTTACCATACAAAATTTATTAAAAGGAATGGAGCCGCCGCAGTCGGGTCAGCATTTGCACAGTTGGAGTGATGGCCTTGCAATGCGTGCTGCACCTTATGGAATTGCTTGTGCAGGAAATCCTGAATTGGCTGCAAAGCTTACTGAAATTGACGGTTCAATAAGTCATTCTGGAGAGGGGATTTTTGGCGGACAAGCCGTTGCCGCTGCAGCAGCAATGGCTATGACAGGCAGTTCGGTTGAAATCATTTTTCAATCGGCACTAAATGTTGTTCCTAAAGATTCATGGACCGCATCTTCAATAACCAGGGCAATTCAAATAGGTAATAATTCCGCTGATGTTTGGAATGCCTTAGAACCATTATACGATTCAGTTGTTTGTAAGCACTATTTTTGGTCTGATATTGCACCCGAAGCAGTTGGACTTGCCTTCGGAATTATTGCTGCATCAAAAGGGAAATTTGAAGATGCTGTACTCGGCGCAGTTAATGTTGGAAGAGACACTGATACAATTGCCGCTATCACAGGAGCTATTTGCGGTGCTTTAAATGGAGTCCAAATTATTCCTGAAAAGTGGATAAACAAGATTTCTGTTTCGCAAGGCATGTGTATTAACGCAGTAAAAGGCTTAAACATTATCGAAGTAGCCGATGAACTTGCATTACTAGCTGAATTATGGAGCAAGCAACAATGATAGAAGTTAAACAGCGTGTGCAAAATGCTATGATTGGTCTTGCTATTGGAGATGCAATTGGCTGGACTTCAATGTTTCGAAGAAGTTTTTTATTGCCGTTCTGGACAAGAAGAATACGCCGCGAGATGGAGTCTTATTCCGAAAATCAAAATATTACTATACTTCCAATGCCATTTTCCCTCAATCAACCTTCAGAGAACTTTGATCTATCTCCAACGGATGACACTGAATGGACAGCTTTTACATGTGAAATATTATTAAATAGTAATTATGATTCTTATGCAGACTTAGTTTGGAATGGCTGGAATAAACTGGCACACTCAAATGAAGTAATTAGGGGAAGCATTGCAACTCAATCTGCTATCAATAATTTGAGAAGAAATATTCAACCCCCTCAAAGCGGAAAGGAAAATCCTCATTACTTTGATGACAGTGCAATGCCCAGAGCTGTGCCAATTGGAATATTTTGTATTGGTAAGCCTGATAAAGCTGCATATCTTTCTGAAATAGATGCTTCAATCACAAATAGTGAAGATGGAATTTGGGCTGCACAGGCAATTGCTGTTGCAATCAGTATGCTTTGTTCAGGAAGATCGATTACTGATTCAATTGATGCTGCATATAAATATCTTCCTAAAGCATCTTGGATTAGAAGAACATTTGAAGAAACATTTTTGATGGCAAGAGAAAGCAAATCAATATTTTCAATTCTTCCTGAACTTCAGAAAGAGGTTGTGAATAAGGAATATAGTTATGGAAATACAGCACCGGAAACTTTAGCACTTGCATTTGCTATTCTACAATTGCACGGCGATAATTTTGAAACCGCGTTAATGACCTCAGCCAGTTTTGCAAAAAGCAGCGAGACTCTGCCTGCAATTGTTGGTGCCTTGGTTGGCGCCATGCAGACATCTGCAATTGGAAGTAACAGCTGGCTTGAGGCAATCAAAACTTTGAAAGGTGTCTGCATCCCGTCATTTGCTGGGAAGAATTATCTTTCACTTGTTGAACAATTGTCAAACTTATCAAGTAAATAAGAGCAATGAGAATATCCTGGTTAGATATATCTGAAAAAATTAAACATGAGTTACGTCAGCAAAAAGAAGAAGGAAATGATGTTGATGAACTTACTCAGCAATGGGAGAATACTATAAATCTTGGACTAAGTGAACCTGAGTTCAAAGAAAAAGCAGAATTGTTCTATAAACAGCTAGAAAATAAACATCCGGTTGTTATTGACGATAAAAACGAACCTTCCGCTTGGGACGAAATAGTGAAGCAATGTGGTATTAAAAAAGACAAACTTCCAAGTTTATCAGCATCTTTTATTGAAAATCGAATTTTGGGAGGTTGGCTTGGACGTTGCGCAGGTTGTTTACTAGGAAAACCAATTGAAAAAATTCCTCGTTCAGGAATTAAAGAACTACTTTCCTCAAATAATACATGGCCTATTTCAAACTATATCTCGGGAATGGGAATTCCCAGCTCGTTATTAATAAAATATCCATGGAATAAACACAGCGGTAAAGAAAGCCTTAAAGAAAATATAATATGTATGACCGAGGATGATGATATAAATTATCCGATGCTTAACTTAATTACCTTTGAAAAGTATGGTGAAGAGTTTACAACTGAAAATATAGCTCAAACATGGATGGAAAATCTTCCTGTTCTTTCTACTTTTACTGCTGAACGAGTTGCTTACAATAACATTCTAAATGGAATTTTTCCGCCGAAATCTTCAACTATTAGAAATCCTTATCGTGAATGGATAGGCGCACAAATAAGAGCAGATTTTTGGGGATGGATCTCGCCTCAGCAGCCTGCTCGTGCAGCAGAAATTGCTTGGAGAGATGCTCGACTAAGTCACGTTCGTAATGGTATATACGGTGAAATATTTGTTGCTGCCGCAATTGCTGCGTGCTTTAAATACGAAAATGTGGTTGATGTTATTAATGAAGCATTGACATTTGTTCCTTCTCAATCACGGTTTGCTGAAGCGATTAGTTTTGTATTATCCATACCTATTCTTAAACAACCATGGGATTTTACAGTAGATATGCTATATGAGAAGTTCGGGCATTATCATTGGGTTCATACAATAAATAATGCGGCACTTGTTGCAGCCGCCTTGATTTCATCTAAAGGTGATTTTGAAACTGCTATTTGTAATACTGTAATGGGTGGATGGGATACTGACAGCAATGGAGCTACTGTAGGCTCAATTATAGGCACTATGCTTGGAGCAAATAAACTTCCAGAGAAGTGGATTTCGCCTTTGAACAATAAAGTTAGAACCAGTTTGAAAGGGCTTGATAATTCCAATATATCCGAATTAGCAAAACGAACTGTAATACTTTCGAAAAATATACCAAATAGTTGAAAGGAGAACATGCTTACAAAAGACGAACTTTTAAAAAATAAAGAATTATTAAGAGACCGAGCTTGCGCAAGTTTAGTTGGTCACGCAATTGGTGATTCATTTGGTGATATTGCACGTTCACCAGATTTTCATTTGCAGTATGGTATTACAATGGATTTTTCCGAAAAGCCAGCACCAGGAACTGATGATACAGAATTTGCTTTATTAACTGCTCAAACATTAATAAATACAAAAGGCAATTTAACACAAGCAGATGTTCTTAATAGCTGGAAAAAACATGTTCTTCCATTGTCTGAATTAAGACGAGGCGGAGCTAGCGAAAGAGAAGCCGCCCAAAATATCCGACGCGGTATTTTACCGCCTTTATCCGGAATTTATAATTCGCACTTTTTAAGTGATGGTGCTGCGATGAGAGTTACCCCCATAGGAATAGTTTGCGCCGGTAATCCTGAAAAAGCAGCTCACTTAGCAGGCATCGAGGCAAGTATCAGCCATTCTCAGGACGGTTTGTGGAGTGCACAAGCAATTGCTGCGGCTATTTCTATTGCAATGGCTGGTGCGTCTGTAGATGAAATATATAATACGGCAATAGAATTTACTCCAAAAGATTCTTGGTTGAGGTTTACATTAACTAATGCCTTGAAGATTAGTGAAGAGAAAAAAAACCTTGAAGATGCTTGGAAACCTTTGCACGATGTTTTGTGGACCGAGTATAAATCAGTTGCTGCAGAAGCTATTCCTTCGGCACTAGCGATATTGAAATTAACTAATGGAGATTTTAAACGGGGAATAATATACAGCGGCAACTTTGGTAGAGATGCCGATACCATTTCTGCAATTGTAGGTGCAATAAGCGGTGCTATGAATGGTATGAAAAGCATTCCAGAAAAATGGATTGATAAAGTTCGAATTACTACAGGTGTTTGCCTTCCCTTTACAAAAGGTATTGATTTATTTTCTGTTGCTTTACAATTAGCAGAATTAGTATAACGAATATTAATTCAACAATTACTAATGATTAAATATCACATAATTTTTAGTTTTGTTGGTATATTGAACAATAAAGTATAGCTTATTATTAACCCGCAAACCGTCCTTCAATTGGTAAATAGTTAATATATTTTGAAAGCTAATTAAAGCAATTTGTACTTTTGAGAGATAATCTCATATTGCTAATCAGTATTCTACAAAAGGATCGAGCTATAAGTGAAAAATTCATTAATTGATTATTTAATAATCGCTATTTATTTAATAGCTGTAACAGTTAGCGGCATAATCATAGGTAAAAAGCAGCGTTCTGCTAAAGATTATTTTCTGGGTGGAAAAGAGATGAGCTGGTGGTCGGTTGGTTTTTCAATTGTTGCCAGTGAAACAAGTACGTTAACCTTTATAAGCATTCCAGGTTTAGCTTACAAAAGCAACATGTTCTTTTTGCAGGTAGCCTTTGGTTATTTTATAGGAAGATTATTAGTTAGCTTAATTTTTATACCCGCATATTATAAAGGTAGTATGGAAACAGCTTATGATTTTCTTGGCAAACGATTCGGAATGTCGCTTAGAAAGTTTACATCAACAGTTTTTATTACCACGCGGGTTCTTGCAAGCGGGGTACGTTTGTTTGCTACTGCAATCCCAGTTCACATAATTACAGGCTTTGATTATCCCACTTGTATTCTAATCATCGGAATATTTACACTAATTTATACTTATGCAGGAGGACTTAAAGCTGTTGTTGCAATGGATGTAGTACAATTATTTATTTATCTCGGGGGGGCTGTAATTTCTATGGTTCTCATATTTGATCACTTACCAAATGGAGTGAGTGATGTTGTTAAATTTGCAACTGAAAATGGGGTGAATAAATTTCAAATATTTAATACAAGCTTTGGTTCAGATCTGTATAATTTTTTTGTTTCTCCATACACGTTAATCGGAAGTTTTTTAGGAGGAACTTTTTTAACCATGGCATCGCACGGTACTGACCAACTGCTGGTGCAAAGGTTACTTGGTTGTAAATCAAAATGGGATAGCCAAAAAGCTCTAATGCTTGATGCAACTTTCATTGTAATACAATTTGCATTTTTCTTGTTTTTGGGTTTGTGCTTGTATGCTTTTTATAATGGTGTTCCTTTTACAGAACTTGGGCTTAAATCCTCGGATGAAATTTTCCCCAAATTTATTGTTGAATATTTACCAACTGGTTTATCTGGTTTAGTTATAGCTGGCGTATTGGCTTCAGCTATGGGAACGTTGTCATCTTCAATTAGTTCATTAGCCTCATCAACTTATCTTGATTTGTTCATACCTTCCCTAAAATCTAAGCACATCTCTGAAAAAGAAGAAATTCGATGGTCTAAAATTTTTACTCTAATCTGGGGAATAATTTTAATTGGCGGGGCAATGTTATTTACTGATACTAAGAATCCAGTTGTTGAACTAGGTCTAAAAATCGCATCTATTACTTACGGCGGGCTGCTTGGAACTTTTTTCTTGGGAATACTATTTAAGAGTATAAGACAGAAAGAAGCATACGTTGGTTTTCTTTTCGGTTTAGCTGCTATGATATGCATCTTAATTTTTACTAAAATTGATTTTACTTGGCATACACTTATTGGTTGTATGGTTACAATCATAGCAGGAAATTTAGCATATAAACTTACTGGTGCTAAAAATATAAATCGATCATAAACTGCAGGACCATTTTTAAGAATGACAAATGAATTCAGCTATCAGAAAAAATAACGCTAAGCCGTATTATCTTTTATTTATGTTCGTCGGAGGAGTGTTTCTTGCTGCTTCGTGTTCAACAATAGACTACTTTAGTTCTGAAAAACTTTCACACGGATCGAAAATTACTTCAAACAATGAAATAAGTCTGATCACCTATAATATAAAAGCAATTTATGAGAAAGAGGAAGATCAGATTGACAGACTAATGAGCCATGTAAATGAAAAAAATTATGATTTTGTTATTTTCCAAGAGTTGTTTGATGAAAGCACACGCGATGTTATAATAGAGAGAGCTGACCCCAATCATTTTTCTACATTCATTGCCAGAGTGGATTATAATTCCTTTCCCGAATTTATTTTTCAAGATGCCGGTTTGTTTATGATGAGCAGTTACCCAAGAATAGATTTATCTAATATTGAATTTGGAGATGGGATAAAAAATTCGAATGGCGTAATCCATATGATTTTAGATAAAGAAATGTCTAAGACAAATGATTTTTTGGCAAATAAATCTGTTGTGGGTGCTTTATTCGATATTGCAGACAACGCAAAGCTATTTTTGTTTACAACGCATGTTCAGGCGATTGGTACGCTGGAGCATAAAGAAATCCAATTAATGCAAATCAATGAATTTATTAAATCTGCTGTAATGGCAGTTCTACAAGCTGGTAAAGTGAAATCCTCATCTGATTTAGCTGTTATACTGGCTGGAGATTTCAATAGTAATGCGTACGATCAACAACGTTTTGAAAGAATGAAAGAGATTCTTGGCGAGCCGCGTGACTTACATATGGAATTTCATGGCGATTACAGAGAACATACTTTCAGATTTGGGTCAGGGAACGCTTCACGCAGGTTCGATTATATTTTAGCTTATGATAAATTAAATGGAATACCATTGAGGAAAGTTAAGACCCAATCCATAAACACCATAGATGTAAAAGACAAAGAAGGTATAAGTATATCTGATCATTTGGGATTGAAAGCATCTCTAAAAATTAATTAGTTAATTGCTTTGCAATTCTTTCATTTTCACTCCAAACTCTTAAAAGATTTTTACCAAGAATCTTTTCTATATCCGCCTCCTCGTAACTTCTGGTTAAAAGTTCATAAATAAGATTTGGCAGTTTTGAAACATCTTCAAGTCCAATCGGAAGATTACCTTCTCCAACACCATTAAAATCTGAACCAAGTCCAACATAATCCACGCCGACTAACTTAACCACATGGTCGATATGATCGGCAACATCTTTTACCGTTGCTTTTGGCAAAGGATGTTCGTTTATATAATTCCTAGAGTATTCTCTTGCTTCGGAGCTGTTTGGGTTAATGTTGTTTTCCTTAAAATAATTTTTCACTTCTTCATCGCTGGCTTCCATCTGCTTAAATATTTCTTCGCGAAGGAAAATATTAGCAAAATTTATTTGAACGACTCCATTATTTGCAGCTAGAGTTTTTATTAGGTCATCGCTAATATTGCGTTCCAGCCCGGGTATAAAATACCGGCAGCTTGAATGTGATGCAATAACCGGTGCCTTACTTAATCTGATCACATCATAAAAAGCGCTGTCACTTATATGTGAAACATCAATCATTATTCCTAACCGATTCATTTCCTTAATTACTTCTTCTCCAAATGGACTTACACCATTCCACTTTCTTTCCGGGTCATTTGCGGAATCACATATATGGTTCCACTTATAGTGAGTGAGAGTAATATATCGTATTCCCTTGTTACAGAACTCTTCTAAATTTTCTAATTTGTTTTCAATTGGAGATCCGTTCTCCATGCCCATTGTTAATAAAACTTTTCCTGTGTTAATATGATTTGGTATTTCTGTTGTATTAAAAATAAACTCAAATTTATCGGGCCAGTTATTTACCATTTTATGTACAAGTTCAATTATTGAATCTGCTTTGGCTTTCGATTTACCAATTTCTTCTAAATGGGGTGAGGTATAAATAGACATGAATGCAACATCAAGCCCACCACTAATTGCACGCTGATAATCAAACTCCCCCTTGTTAGACACTTGGGACACATCAAACCATTCCTCATACAGCCAGCTTGGTAAATCAATATGAGTATCAACAATAAGGCAATTTTTTGAAAGCTCAACTGCTTTATGAAATAATGTTGAGTCTTCAATTTGAAATTTATGCTGAGGCATTACTGGTCCTACAAAAAAAATAATGCAAGTAATGGTTAAAAAGTTTTTCATGTTTTTTACTTTTAATTGACAGAAGTTACTAAAAATATTCGGCAGAAATACTATATTGTAAAAGAAAGCTGATAAAATATCATTGATAAGTTTTATCACACAAATTGCCCTTTCATCAAGTAAAAATTTTTGTTTATTGGTTTTGTTACAATATTTCAATCCAAAATAAAGAGATACTAACAATGAAAAAGTTATTTCTAACAATTAGCATACTAATTACATCAATCGCCAATCCACTGGCTGCTGAATTTCCAGGCAAATCTATTCGTGTTGTTTACAATGTCGATTTAACTAATTATCAAGACGATTTATTTCATATTACAGTTTTTGTGAATGGTCTTTCTAAGGAAGAAGATATCTTTAATTTACCGGCAACTGTCCCAGGTACATACAGCATACTGGATTTTGGAAGGTATGTGAAATTTTTAAGTGCGTTTGACAAAGACGGCAATGAATTAACAGCTAAAAAAATATCTACTAATCAATGGCAAGTAAGTAATGCTGACAAACTAGCAAAGTTAGTTTATGATGTTGAAGATACATTTGATTCTGATAATACCGAAAATAAAGTCATTCCGATGGCGGGTACATCTATTAACAATGAATTTATTTTATTAAATACTTTTGCCTTGTTGGGATACTTTGAAGGGCATCAATCAGATTCAATTAGAATTAAAATTGATTATAAATCAGATTGGACTCTTGGTACGTCTTTAACTAAAGATGAAAATGGATATTTTGTTGCCGAAACTTATGATCATCTAGCGGATTCACCCTTTCTTATAGGCAATCTTTCAACATCAAGTACTACGGTAAACGATATAAAAGTTGGAATGTACGTTTATTCTCCAGATACCACATTTAATGCAGCCAATATTCTAAAGGTTGCTGATAAAATTCTGAAGTCGTCCGCTAAGTTTATAGGATATTCTCCAGTAACTCACTATAACTTTCTTATGGTCTTCTTAGGAAAAGAAGACTTTTTGAAAAATGGATTTTTAGGTGCCGGCGCACTAGAACATTCATATAGCTCATTATTCGTTTTTCCGGCATCTCAGGATTTAGCAGGGGAAATCCAGGATGACATTGCTCATGAATTTCTTCATATTTTAACTCCGCTAAACCTTCACAGCGATATAATTGAGCCTTTTAATTTTGAGATCCCAACAAGTTCTGAGCACATTTGGCTGTACGAAGGCATTACTGAGTGGGCTTCCGATATTATGCAGCTTAGAGGCGGTATTATTACTGCCGAAGAATATTTGGAAAGAATATCCGAAAAAGCGAAAATCAATGAACGCTTCAACCAGAATATAAGTTTAACTGCATTAAGCCAGAATGTTTATTCAGAAGAAATTACTATGCAGTTTCTTAATTTTTATAATAAAGGTGCCATCACAGCTGCATTACTTGATATTAGGCTCCTTGAGTTATCAAATGGTAAAAGGGGGTTGAGGGAAGTATTCTTGGAACTTCTGAATAAGTATGGAAAGAGTCGTCCATTTTCTGAAAAAAATTTTTTTAACGAATTTATCAATATCACTTATCCTGAAATAGAAATGTTTATAGCTGACTATATAATTGGTACCGAACCATTACCTTTAAATAAATATTTTGCAAAGCTTGGATATGATTACATTTACGAACAAGTATCTGCTGATGCACATCCATCATTAGGGCTTCAAATGGGTATGAATAACAACCAAGAATTCGCGATAGCCGGTTTAAGTGAAGAATGCAAAAATGCAGGATTAGCAGTAGGCGATGTAGTAATAAAAGTTTTTGGCGAAGAAGTGAACATGCAATCTATACAAAATTTATTTGGAAGGATTTATTCGATGCATGTTGGTGATATTGTAGAAATTACAGTAAGACGAGATGGAAATGAAATTTCCGCTTCTGTTCCTTTAAAGCAAAAAATGGATAAACACGTTTTTCGAGAAATGGAGCAAATTACGGATGAACAAAAACAATTAAGGGAGGCGTGGCTAAAAAACCTCTAATTTTCTTGTGGTTTACTTTTCTAGCTGTTTATGATACTGGTTAATATTTTCAATATAGTTTAAAGTTTCTTTATATCTCCACTTTGGTACTTTATGTGCTACATTAGAAATTGATTCCCATGATGTGTGATCAAGGCTGTCAATTTTAGCTTTTGTTTGAGCTTTAAGGATTGTTCCTCTTCCAGCATTATAACTTCCAAAAGTAAATCTTATTTTTTCTGAATCATCCTTGATATCCTTCCATGCAACGTACATGGTTCTGTCATAATAAATACCAGCACCAATATTCCACTCAGGATCTTCGATTGATTTGAAATCCGGATTTTTACTTTTAACTTCTTTAAATGTAGATGGCATTAATTGCATAATTCCACGGGCACCAACATAGCTTGTTGCTTCTGGAGTTAATTGGCTTTCAGCAATTCCCTGAGCTTTAAATAATTTCCAATCAAAGCCAGGTCCAAAAAATCTTTTGCTGTACTTTTTAAATGTATCGTCGTACCTAGTTAGGTGTTTTTGGCTGTTACCAATATTATACAGCAAAAACGTCAAGCAGAATATTAATCCTACTGTTCTCAATTAAGAGATCCGCCAATTATAAGGGCTATTGCAATAAAAATTGCTGCAATGAAGATTGCTACAGCAATGTTGCCTTTCTTAAGTTCATCTTCAAAATTTATTTTTGGAGAAAGAAGATCGAAGATTTTATATGATAAAAACATTAAAACAACACCAACTACTGCATAGAGTATATTAAGTCCAATAATTGTCCATTCCATTTTTGGTCCTTTAATTAGTGATAAGCTTAAGATTCATACAAATTTTGTTTTAATAATCATTTTTGTCAAGTAGTTTACAAGCTGTCAAAACTTATTTTACTTAGATTTTCATGTTTATTAGAAAGAATAAACTAAGGTGCTAAAAATTCAAGTAAAACGTTTCTTATTTTTATAAGGTTAAATAATTATTTGAATACTCTGTGAGAGCAATCGTTAAAATATTATACTTTTTCTTACTTTTATCAATTGAGATGCTGGGACAGGATTATTCAATTCGGGGAGTAATTCGGGATAGTATTGATAACAATCCTTGTTTAGGGGCAAACATCAAGCTATTTAGTGTATCGCTAAGTCCTAAAACTATTTTTACCACTTCCGATACTAAGGGTTACTTTCAATTCGTAAACATTAAACCCGGCTCATATATTTTAGAAATATCCTTTATTGGCTTTGAGAGGTTTGTTGATACTATTCATATAGCTGCAAATTCAATTAATCTTGGAAACATATTAATGAGAAGAAGTTCTGTACAACTTGAACAGGTTGAGGTTTTAGGAAATATTATTCAGGCCGAACAAAAAGAGGATACCATCCAATTCCTAGCAAAAGGATTTAAAGTAAATAAAGATGCAACTGCAGAAGAACTTATCACTAAAATTCCCGGAGTAATTAAAGAGGATGGAAAGATTAAAACTCAGGGTGAAGATGTAAAGCAAATACTTGTAGATGGTAAACCATTCTTTGGCGATGATCCGGATATTGTATTAAAAAATCTTCCGGCAGAGGTTATAGAAAAAATTCAAGTTTATGATAGAATGAGCGATCAAGCGCAATTCACCGGATTTGATGATGGACAAGCTTCTAAAACTATTAATATAATAACCCGGCAAGATAGGCAGCACGGGCAATTTGGTAAGCTGTATGCCGGATATGGTACCGACGATAAATATCTTTCCGGAGGTAATGTTAATTTATTCAACCAACAAAGAAGAATATCTTTAATCGGTCTGGTGAACAATATTAACCAGCAAAATTTTTCTGCACAAGACCTTCTTGGTATTTCTGGTAACCGTGGCGATAGACAATTTAGACCTCCAGGAGGCGGAGGAAGAGGTTTTTCGGGGAGAGGCGGCGGTGGTGAAACTGAAAATTTTTTAGTTGGTGGGCAGGAAGGCAATACCAATACTTATTCTTTTGGTTTTAATTTTATAGATAATTTGTGGAATGATTTAAGCATTAATGGAAGTTATTTCCTTAATCATACAAACAATATTAACGACCAAAGCTTAACACGCGAATACTATTCTGATCCAGATAATCCTCAATTGTATTCGGAAAACTCTGCTGCTTCTTCAAAAAATTTTAATCATAGAATAAATATGCGTGCAGAGTATAGTATTGATTCTCTTAACTAATTCATTCTAACTCCCAAGTTATATTTTCAAAGTAATTCATCGTTCAGCAATCTATCAGGCTCAAATTACTTAAACACAAATTTGAATAACTTTATAAGTAATTCTAATAATGCTGAGAATAATGGCTACAATTTGTCGAATGAGTTACTTATTAGACATAAGTTTGACCTTCCTGGTAGAACAATATCTTTAAGTGTGAATACTGGGATAAATCGAAAGAATACCGAAAAGAATATACTTTCTATGAATGAGTATTTTGAAACAGGACAATCATCTTTAGATACAATAAACCAGCAGACAAAACAGCTTACAACAGGCTACAATATTTCATCAAATTTAGTTTATACCGAACCCGTGGGTGAGGAAGCACAGGTTCAAGCAAGCTTTAATGTTAACCTTAGCAGAAACAAGAGTGATAAAAAAACAAATTCATTCAATTTAATATCACAGAATTACGATGATATAGATTCCTTACTTTCTAATGAATATCAAAATGATTATTCAACAATGCGCGGGGGATTGTCTTATCGTTATAGAACAGATGAGCTAAATATTTCAGCGGGAGTTTCTTATCAGCATTCTTTACTGGATGGAAATCAATTCTTTCCAACAAAACATCAGACAGGAAAATTATATAAAGCCTTGCTTCCCAATGCACGAGTGACTTATAGGTTTTCTGAAAGCAGCAATATCCGGTTTAATTATTTCGCAAACACAAATCCACCGTCAATAAGTCAATTGCAAAATACGGTTGATAATACAAATTCAATTTTTCTTAGTACAGGTAACCCAGAATTAAAAGAAGAATTTAGCCATAGAATATCGTTACGGTACTTAAATACAAATCTTCAAAGCGGTTCTTCCTTTTTTGCAATGCTGTTTTTTAATTATATAAAAAACGATGTCGGAAATATTACTATAAATGCTTCTAAAGATACTCTGCTGCCATCGGGAGTTTTTTTGCAAAAAGGCTCACAGCTAACGTATCCAATTAATTTTAATTATTCCTATTCTATTAGATCTTTTATAAACGCCGGTTTTCCAGTGAATTTTATCAAGAGTAATATAAATTTTAATACATCTTTAAATTTAAATTTAACCCCAGGACAAGTAAATGAAATTATAAATTATTCCAAATCTTACTCAATTGGTCAGGGGATTATGGTTTCTAGCAATATAGGTGAAGATTTAGACTTTAGATTATCATACACTCCCACCTTTTATATAACTAGAAACGACAAGCAAATAGATTTAAACAAAGAATATTTTGTACACAATGCCTCTGCAGGATTTTATTTTCTTTTCTTTAATAAAGTATTTATTCGAAGCGATTTTGCTTATTACTTTAATCAAGGTATTTCGCTTGATTTGAAGCGCGAGTATTTTTTAGTTAACAGCTCAATTGGGATAAAGCTTTTTGAAAATAATAGCGGCGAAATAAGGTTTGACACTTTCGATATGCTTGATCAGAACAGAAGTCTTAATAGAACTATAACTGAATCGTATATTGAAGATAGAACTACAATTGTATTGCAAAGATATTTTATGCTATCGTTTGTTTATAATCTTCGAGTTTTTGGAGGATAAGAGCTTAGCTTAGTACATTTTGGTATAATCAACTTTAGAATCTTTCCTTATCATCCAGTATGAATCCTTTTTCTCTGTGAAATTTATATCTAAGAATTTCTTGCGGAACACACTGGCAATAAATCTAATTGTAGTTATCCCAAAGAAGAAAAGAATTATTAATAGCAATCTTGAGACAACCCAACCAAGAGCAAATGCTAATCCCATCCAGATTTTATATGTCTTGGACAAGACGCTTGGCAGAATTAATCCCAATAAAATAAGCGGTATTCCTATTAATAGTAAAACAATACCAACAGGGCTTTGTGATAGATAGTAAATCCAAATACCAAGTAAAAGAAATACAGCTCCAACAAGTATTCCAAAATTTTTTAAAGATTTTGCGGAAACATCCAGTACTTTTAATTCGTCTTTTACATCTTTAATCCAGCTCATATTTTTGCCTCCAATCCAAATCATCATGAAATTCGGGTTGTTCTTCTTTGCATAGTACAAAATTTTCCAATACTAAAACGTCGATTCCTGTTCGCATAAAACATGTATAAGCATCTTTGGGTGATTGAACAATTGGTTCGCCTCTAACATTAAATGATGTATTTACAATTACGGGGCATCCTGTCTTTTCATAAAATCTGTTTATTAAGGCATGATATCTTGGATTATCTTGCCTATTAACGGTCTGGAGTCTGGCAGAGTAATCAATGTGTGTAACAGCAGGGATTTCAGATCTAATAATATTAAGCTGCTCTATACCCCAAAGGTTTTCTTCCTCAATGGTCATCTTGCGCTGTTTTTCCTTTTTTACTTCTGCAACGAGAAGCATGTATGGACTTTCCCTATCGATTTCAAACCAATCACTTGCTTTTTCAGCCAGCACAGATGGTGCAAATGGCCGGAATCCTTCTCTGAATTTAATTTTTAAATTCATGTTTTTTTGCATTTCAGGAGAACGAGCATCGCCAATAATTGTGCGTGAACCGAGAGCACGAGGACCAAATTCCATTCTACCTTGAAACCATCCGATAACTTTGCCGGCAGATATAAAATCACTTACCACATCAAGTAGTTTTTCATCTTCGTAATATTTAAATGGCAAAGAATGAAGTGAAAGAAATTCATGAATTTCGTTATTCGAATATTTAGGACCAAGGTACGAACCCCTTTGTAAATCTTTGCCATTTTTATTTGGCATTTTATTATTCAAATGCTGGTAATATGTAACAAATGCAGCACCAAGCGCTCCTCCTGCGTCTCCGGCTGCAGGTTGAATCCAAATGTCATCAAAAATTTTTTCACGCAGCAATTTTCCATTAGCAACGCAATTAAGGGCAACTCCTCCGGCTAAACATAGATATTTTTCATTTGTTATTTTTTTTACATGCTTTGCCATTTTAAGCATAATGTTTTCGGTAACTTCTTGTACAGAACGTGCTAAATCCATTTCCTTTTGAGTAAGCTTCGTTTCGGGTACACGCGGTTTGCCTTCGAATAAATTATTGAACTTGTCATTTGTCATAGTGAGCCCAGCACAGTAATCAAAATATTCCATGTTCATTTTGAATGAGCCGTCCTCCTTCAAATCAATTAAATGATCATAAATTTTTTGGACATACTTTGGTTTTCCATATGGAGCCAAGCCCATAACTTTATATTCACCGGAATTAACTTTAAAACCTGTATAATATGTAAATGCAGAGTATAGCAATCCCAATGAATGCGGAAAATGCAATTCGCCTAAAATCTTTATGCCATTTTCACTACATAAACCATATGATGTTGTTGCCCATTCTCCCACACCATCTAGTGTTAAATATGCCGCACGTTCGAATGGAGATGGATAGAAAGCCGATGCAGCATGTGATTCGTGATGTTCAGGAAAAAGTATTTCACCGCTATAGTTCAATTCTTTTTTTATCAACTCCTTCATCCAGATTTTTTTCTTTATCCATAAAGGAATTGCTTTCATAAACGATTTTATTCCATGCGGAGCAAAAGTAAGGTAGGTTTCAAGTATCCTTTCGAACTTAATAAATGGTTTATCATAGAAGGCGATGTAATCTATTTGTTGAATTGTTATACCGGCCTCATTAAGACAATACTTTATTGCGTTAATAGGAAAATTTTGATCATGCTTTATGCGCGTGAATCGCTCCTCTTGGGCAGCAGCTATAATTTCTGCATCATAAAGAATTGCCGCGGCGGAGTCATGATAGAAGGCTGAAATACCCAGAATAAACATTAAAGCGTTAATTTTTAATTGACTATAAATAGAAATTTTTCCTACTTCTAAGATATAGCCGTAAGAGGAAAATATGAAGCTGTGTTAAGGGAAATGTGATAAGTTATTCGTAATTATTAAATCAAAGTTGCTTCAGGTTTTAAAAAGATCGTAACAGAAAGGTCCGGAGTTCCGTAAATTGGTCTTGAAGAAATACCAAGAAATCGAACTGCAGCTATAAACGCTCCATTGGAAATATACTTGCCCGACCACTTTTCAACAAGATGTTTCAAAAAGTAGCTGTTGTATGTTTGAACTTGAACGTATTTTTTAATTTGTCTTTCAGTCGGGTGAAATCTAAATTTTTGAATCCATTCGCAACATGTTTCAAATTCATCGAAGCGGCTTTCGAGATCCTTCCGTTTTTGATTGCATACCTCTGAGGCAGCTTCATATATAAATCCAGTATCGCCGATATTGTGTAATGAGTTTAAAGTTTTTAAAAAATCAACAGTTGTAGTCATGTTAATTCAGTTTAAAATTTGTAATTACAGAAGTTATATGCCCTCAAATTATAAAGGCAAATAGAATGCCTTTATTTTTTTGTAATAACAAATAATTTACAGAGAGAGGATGTTCCATTTTTAGAAGGTAACTATTTTTGAAACAAAAGTGTGTCGTCCGTTCATGTTCGACTGGGCTTAGCTATTACCGAACCCTACAAACAATTAATTGTTTTGATATAATCCAATTGTATTCCCATCAAGATCTTTAATCAGAGCATAATAACCCATGGCAGGAATTGTAGTTTTGCCTCTAGTAATATTAGCGCCCAAACTTGTGGCTTTAGCAAGTAATTGATTTATATCTGCAACCCTAACATGAAAGATAGTAGTATCTCCGTTTGCAATTACTTCTGATTTTCTCAAACCAATAGTAAATGCTTTGTGCGTATTATGTAATAGATATCCATTCCCAAACGGTTTAAATTCCCACCCGAAAAGTTTATTATAAAATTCTGAACTTCTATCTAAGTTTGTTGAAGGAATTTCAACGTGAGCAATAAAATCAGATGCCATGGATAATCCTAAATTATTTTGTGCGAAATTATTCTTATGGGACTAATTTATATACGAATTACGGTAAATTCAATAAAATGATTTGATAAAAGTGAAGAGTTATTTTGCGGTATCACCATTCTTTTTTTTTGATGGGAGCGATAGAACAGCACCAACAGCAATTCCATAAAAAGTGCTTAAATATGGGTTACTTTGAATTGGGCAACCATTAGAACATCCAATGAAGTAATAATATGCATAACCCAACACACCGCCAGCAACTACCGGGAGTACTCTTTTCAAAATAAATGTTTTATGTATGATCATATTAAATAAGAAATTTTAATATATGTAAGATGCGAAAATACGATTCTAGGATTCTGAAAGGATGGAATGATTATAAATAAAAAGGCTGTCTTTGTGAGACAGCCTTAACGAATAAGTATTTTGGGTTTAATCTTTTTGGCCTGAAATTGTAACTTGTGCTTTCCCGTTAGGGCCTTCAGATTTAATAGAAACAATGACAGGTGTATAAACGTTTGGAAGCGTATCTACTTCGGCATCCCAAACTATAAAATTAAATTGTGTCCAGCCTTTACTCTGAGTATCCGGTAAAATTATATCAACATCGCCTTGAGCTTTAACATCTTCCCCATCTACAGAAACCTTAATTGATGTGCCCCCAGCAAGCGGGTTAGAATTTTGATCTGATAATACATAACTAAAAGTTTGTGAACCCCCTTCGGGTATGGAGAATGATAGTGGAGATACACTCATTTGGGGTACACCTGAGAAAAGAACTAAAGTTTCACGGCTTATGTTGTTTGAATTTTGATCTGCTGTTGTTGCTGTTACAGTGGCAAAACCTGGTCCAAATATCGGATGGTTTGGCTGAGGTAAAGCAGAGATCAAATTGGAGGTACCAATTCCCTGAATATTTGTTTGAATAGATCCCTCAATAATTCCGCCTGTTGTAGTAAAGTAAACCGAGGTAAATGGCCTTACAGGGTTTGCATACTTATCACCAACATATGCTGTTATTGGATCTTGCAAACCAAAAATATTATAACCGGCAAAATTTAATTTTTGAGGTGCAATACTAAAATGAGCGAAATCTGGCAAACCGCCATGAATTGAAATTGCTACAGGCAATGAAACTATTTTTTTGCTTCCTATTGTAATCTCAGCAATAATTTGTACAACACCAGCTTTTGTTCCACTGGTAAGGTTTACTGCTGCCTGACCACTGTTATTAGTTTTAACAATGGATGGACTCAAAACCTCACCACCACCAGGCCCGGCACCAAACTTAAAACTTACGTCAACAGAGTGGGCTAAATCTACTGGTACACCGGCAGAATCTTGAACTACAAAGGTAATCTTTGCAGTTTCTTCAGCGCCACTTTCTTTAACACCTATGCTATTTGTGCTTTGGGATAAAAGAAATATACTAACTGGATCACCGGAAGGTACTGAACTTGTGCTTTTATATTCTAATTCAATTATTGGAACCGTTACATCTGAATTACCGCTTACAAAAACGCTTACACTGTCTGTAACATAGCCTGCTTTGGCAATAACAAGTGTTAAATTAACACTTGATGTAACAGTAATATCCCGATTAAACTTACCCTGACTATCTGTGTAAAACACAATTAGCCCATTGAGGCCACTAACGACAATTTGAGCACTATCTATGGGGGCACTGGTTAATTTACTTATAACCTGCCCGCTTAGCTTTACGGTTTTTTCTGTTTGATCTTCATTCCCTCCACCAGTTACTTGTGTATCAGATTCACAGCTGTTGATAATTATGGAAAATACAAACAGAGCTAAAAAGCTTAAAACATGTTTTTTAAATAATGATTGTGACATAAAATTAATCCGAATAGTTATTAATTCTTGTTAATAAAAAGGTTTTTCCACGTTTTTTAATGCTGAAATTGAGCTTTAATTAGCTTAAATATTCAACTTCTATACCTTAGTTTAGATGTGCTTTTTTGTCTCATTTTGTGATTTTCTAAATGAAATAGTAAGATTTACCGAGCTTTTACGTAAGTTTTTGCGATTTGTAAATGAACGAAGATCAAAAAAAGTCTGACAAATACGGAGAAAATTAAGGAGTGATTGGAAAATTATATTGCCCGAGTTTCTCCTCTAATCATTTGCCAAATAGTTAATCCAATGATTTGGAAATCGAGCCAAATGGACCAATTTTCAATGTACCAAATATCATATTCGATTCTTTTTTTTGTTCGGATTTCATTTTCAACTGGGTTGGGTGAATCTCCCCGCAAACCATGCACCTGAGCCCAGCCGGTTAATCCTGGTCTTACTCTATTTCTTAGTTTAATTTCGTCGACAATTCCAGAGTACACATTATTGTATGGGATGAAGTGTGGTCTTGGCCCAACAACAGACATGTCACCCTTTAGAATGTTAAAGAATTGCGGTAACTCATCAAGATTAGTTCTTCTCAAAATTCTTCCAATGCTTGTAATTCGTGAATCTCCAACTGTTACAGGAGAATACGATGCATTTTCGTCCTTTTCAGTTGATGTTAAAGTTTTGAATTTGTAAAAATTGAATGACTTATTTTTTACACCAACTCTTTTTTGAACAAAAAAGACGGAATCCCTAGTGCATAGTTTTATTAAAACAGCTATTATCGGAATTAACCAGCTAAGGAAAAGAATAATTATTAAAGAAGAAAATAATATATCAAAGGTACGTTTAATGAATCTCCAATGTGCTTCCGCGAGAGGTTCATCACGAATAGTTATTATTGGAAAACTTTCAAACATGCTTACACGAAATTTTTTGGAAATGTACTTGAAATAATCGGGAATAATATGAACGCGCACAGCATGACGGTTACATATTTTTATGATATGATCTAATCTCTTAAACTCTTGAATAGGCAAAGCAACAACAACCTCATTAATATTATGAGAAATAATAATCGCTTCCAGATTTTCAATTCTTCCAATAATTTTATTTTTATGATTACTGGATGTTTCATCATCTGCTAAATACCCGCAAAAGTTGTATCCAAAAGTTTTAAGCTTAAAAGTTGAATTATAGAAATTATGCGCAACCTCGCCGGCTCCAACAATTATAATGTTCTGTAATTTTTTTGATTTCAAACTGAATTTTTTAATAACAAACTGTACCAATTGAATTCTGATACTTACAAATACGATTAGAAGAACAGCATAATACAAAATGAAATTTCTTGTAAACAAATCTTCCTTTGCGATGAAGATGAATAGCACCGCTGCCGTAGCTTGTACAAATGTATTTTTAAGTATACCATTTAGCTGGTAGGAAAATGATCTTAAATTATTATCCTCATAAAAGCCATTTACATTTGAAGTGAAGTACCAAAGGAAATTTAGAACAGCCATAAGTATGAACATGTAATTTCTGGAAATTAAAATATGAAATGGCTGAGCAAGAGCGGCTGAAATCAAAAATACAGCATTTACTATCAGTAAGTCTAAGAACAATTGCAGATAATAATGAGATTTTTGGTTAACTATCATTTGTTAAAATACTCGTCGGATTTGGTTTTTATATAAGCAGAAAAGGTTTCTTCGAAAACAGTGCGGTCGAACTTTTTAGCATAGTTACTGAGAAAATGAGAATCAAATGATGCTTCATCTTTCTCAAACTTATTTACGGCATTAATAATATCTTCGGGAGTTTGATTAGAAAAGTGAACTCCAAGTTTTCCATCAATAACTGTTTCAGCTGTTCCTCCCTTGTTCAATGCAATTACAGGAGTTCCACAGCTAAGGGCTTCGATTACGGAAATTCCGAAGTCCTCTTCAGCGGCAAATACAAATGCTTTAGCTTTTTGCATGTATTTTGAAAGGTTATCAACCTGATTGTAATTAATAATTTCAATATTCTTAGCACTTTTTCCTTTTATCTTTTGTTCCTCAGAACCTTCGCCGATAATTACTAATTTTTTATCGGGCATTTTAGAAAATGCTTCAGCTATAACATCAATTTTTTTGTACGGCACAAACCTAGAAACCGTTAAATAGTAATTATCTTTTACGGATTCACACTCAAATTTATTTGTATCCACAGGAGGATAAATTACATCGGCATTGCGCCGATAAATTTTGTTAATTCTTTTTGCAATGTAGTTTGATATTCCTATAAAATAATCCACTCTGTTTGCTGATGCTACATCCCAAGTTCTGATATTGTGCAGCACAGGTTGTAAAACATTTTTTTGAATTCGGCCGAAAATTGTTGAATTATCGAAATATTGATGCGTTAGATCCCACGCATAACGAATCGGAGTATAGCAGTAACAAATATGCAGTTGATTAGAGTTTGTAAGAACACCCTTAGCAAATGCATGTGAACTGGAAATGATTAAATCGTATTTAGTTAAATCAAATTGTTCAATGGCCAGAGGAAACAAAGGAAAATAATGGCGATGATATTTGCTTGCAAGCGGAAGTTTTTGAACAAAAGATGTCTTTGCTTTTTTGCCTTTAAGAATAATATCCCGGTTTGTATCATTTAAAAAATCAACAAGAGAAAAAATATCGGCATCGGGAAATAAATTAGTAAAAGATTCCACACATCTTTCCGAGCCTGCGTAAGTTGTAAGCCAATCGTGTACTATTGCAATTTTATAATTTTTAATATTCATACTTAACAATTTATCTAAATTTTCAGAACAGAATTAATTTCAGCAACAAGTTTTTCATTCATTTTTTCACGTGTGAATCTTAAAATGTTTTTGTATCCCTTATTAATCAAAGCATTTTTTAAGAAATCATTGTTGGAAATTTCAACCATTCTTTGAGCCAATTCTATACTATTAAAAGGTTCAAAATACAAAGCCGCATCGCCACAAACTTCAGGAAGAGAAGCAGAATTGCTTGAAAGGACAGGACAACCGCTAATCATTGCTTCCAGCGGCGGCAATCCAAATCCTTCATACAAAGATGGAAATATAAGGCATTTAGCATTGTTGTAAATTATTGGTAAGTCGTCATTAGCAATATACCCAGGAATAACAGTGCTGTTGAAATCAACTGAATTTTGAATTTCCATTTGGCGGCTTAACTCTTCTTTTTTTACACCCACAAGCACAAGTTTTTGATTTCCATTGTACTGCTGTTTCCAATAATTGAAGGCTTGAATGGCGGTTAACAAATTTTTATGTGGTTTAGTGCTTCCCACATATAAAAAATAACTCTCCGGCAAAGTGTATTTTGTTCTAATCTCTTCAAATGTTTTAAATGTTAATTTTTTTTTGATTTCTTCCCTATCAAGACCACAGTATAAAACTGTAATATCTTTATCTCCAACCTTCAAGTATTTATACATTTCACTTTTAGAAAATTCAGATAAAGTAAAAATTTTATCGGACTTTTGAACAGCAGCGTTCAACATATATTGAGCATACATTCGCTTATGAATAGGAAGCTGGTTTGAAAAAACTAAATGGTTCACATCATTTATGACAACAACTCTCTTCCCAGCTCTAATCTTTTTGATAGGAATATTATAATGCGGCGAAAGAAAAATATCGCATTCGGGTATTTTTGCTGGCAGCTCTAACTGTTCTTTGAATGAGTAGATTTGACTGATGGTTTCAATAATGTCAATTGCCCCTGACCATGAAAATGAGTTTATAATGTTTGGGCTGCCCAGTAACGTTAATTTGTATGCAGAAGCCAATCCGGGAATCATGTTCCTGATATTTGTGCCGATTCCGGAATGGTTTATCATTCTGGCATCTAACGTTAAATGGTACTGTTTAGCTCCCAAATAGAATTAAATTTCCTGTAGAATGAGTTATATTTAAAGCGACTGTTGACAAACGTTTTAATTGATCAACATTGGCATCAAAAATATATACTAAGTTATTGAAATACCACATCTATTTAGATTCGAAATATTATCATTATTCTTCCATATATGCTGAATGAAATGAAAATTTCAGTGATTACTCCAACTAACAATTCAGAAAAAACTATACTAAATAACGTAGAATCGGTAACCAATCAAACTTATCACAATTTTGAACACATAATTATTGATAATCTTAGCACAGACAATACTCTAAACCTAATAAGAAAAGAGTATGAGCAGAAACAATTAAGTAGTAATCTCAAAGTTATTAGTGAAAAGGATGCTGGAATTTCTGATGCATTTAACAAGGGCATTGCTATGGCGAGCGGCGGCGTTATTGGCATCTTAAACAGTGATGATTACTTCTATAATAACTTAGTGTTTGAAAAAGTGGTGAAGGAATTTAATTCCAATGAAATATTGTTTGTTCATGGTAATATCTTTTTTGAAGATAAAATCTATGGTTCAAATGTTAGAAAGCCGCTCCTTTGTCCAATACAAACTGCAATGCCATACAATCATCCAACTATGTTTTTTAGAAAAGATGTTTATAAGAAGTATGGGATGTTTGATACTTCTTATAAATATGCCATGGATTTTGAATTTATATGCAGGCTTGAAAAACAAATAAGTAATTTTAGACAGAGGGGAATTTATATCGAAGGCGAGCCCTTAAGTGTGATGAATGCTGGTGGTGAATCATGGCAAAATGAAATTCCTGGAATAAAAGAAGTTAAAAGATCTCTTATTCAGCATGGGTTATGGAATCATAATGCCCGAGTGGAATATTCAAAGAGGATGGTTAGGACAAAATTTAAACGCATTTTAAATATTCTAAACTTAAATATGATTATTAAGTTTTGGCGAAAACATAAATGGAGATAGTGTATCTAAGCAATGAATTATAAGTTTCTAAAAGTAACCTCGTACTATAAAAGTTTTCTTGACTACTTTTACAACAGTAAAATAGATATTAAGTCAAAGAATTATGATCAGCATCTGAATTTACTGCTTAGTGAAGCTTTTGGCTGGGGAAATTTTTTCCAAATAAATCTAAACAAATTAGGGAATGATGCATACGAAGCAATACTTAATGCTGACTCACTGCAAGCTGTTTGGGCAGCGGAGAATAATTTAGGTTTTAGTTCTTCTGAAGAAATATTTTTTCACCAAGTAAAGAAGATTGAACCGGATGTATTATTTCTTCAGGATGTTTCGCCTTTTGATCAACATTTTTTAAGCCGAGTTAGGAATGAAGTTAAATCAGTCAAGTTAATTATTGGCTGGCTTTGCGCACCTTACACAGAGAAAAATCTAAAAACTCTTGCTTCATGTGATTTTGTATGTTCCTGCTCCGAACTTTTTATTAAACAGTTGACAGACAATGGTATTAAATGTTACAGATTAAACCATGCTTTTGAAAATTCACTCTTACCTAAAATAGTGAACAACACTTATCCACAAACTGATTTTTTATTTGTTGGATCTTTTTTTCCCGGCTCTGAACTGCATGATGAGCGAGTGCAAGTAATTGAAGCCTTGCTTGCTGAAGAAATCGATATGAAGATTTACACAAAGCTGCCAAAAGTATCTAAACTTTTTGTTAGAAAACTGGCATATCAATTCTATCAGCAGTTAAAAAAATATAAACTTGAAGGTCTTTACAATATTTCCTCAACGACAAAAAAAGTTGCTCAATACAAAGAAGCACCGCATGCTTTTAAACTATCGGTTAAATTTATGAAAGCTGTTGAAAGCAAGCCTGTTTTCGGTATAGAGATGCTTAAAGCATTTTCAAAAGCTAAGCTAGGTTTCAATTCGCATGGCGGAGTTGCAGGCGACTATGCATGCAATATTAGGCTGTTTGAAGTAACTGGTGTTGGCTCTTGCCTGGTAACTGATCATAAAAAGAACATTACAGACTTTTTTATTCCTGATAAAGAAATTGTAACCTATAAGTCGGTAGCCGAATGTGTTGAAAAAGCTAAGTGGCTTTTAAATCATCCCAATGAGATGAGGGAAATTGCTGCTTCTGGTCAAAAAAGAACACTGCGTGATCATACATTTTACAATCGGGCTGTTGAACTTGACGATATTATTAAAAAAGAATTAGCTCTTAAGAAATGAATTTTCTTTTCAAATTAATAAGCAGTATGGGATTCGAGCCGGAAGGCATTAAAAAGTACTTTGCTAATACTTCCTGGCTGATTGTCGAGCGAGTAATGAGATTGATGCTAGCTTTTTTAACAACCATTCTCATTGTTCGATATCTTGGACCCGAAAAATTTGGATTGTACAGCTACTCGATTAGCATCGTAAGTCTTATTGCTGTGTTGGCCTATGCCGGGTTGGAAAATATATTAACACGCGAATTAGTTAAATATCCTGAAAAGACTTTGGAGCTGCTTGGAACTGGATTTGTTTTAAGATTTATGGGAGCGGTTCTGATAATTGTTGTTCTTTTAATAATTGGAATAGCCGCCAAAGAACCGCAATTAAATTTTTTAATGATTCTTATAATTGGTACGGCAAATATCTTTCAGCCATTTGGTGTAATTGATTTTTATTTTCAATCAAAGGTTCAAGTTAAGTATTCCGTTATAGTTCAGTCTTCTTCATTTTTCCTTCTTACAATTGCCAGAATTGCAGCAATAATTCTCCAAGCTCATGTAATAGTTTTTGCGATATTAATCGCTGTTGAAGCATTGGTATGTGCAATTGGGTATGTAATTGTTTATTCATCTGAAGGCAATAAAATCTTAAAGTGGAAGTATAATCATTTAATTGCCAAACAATTTTTGAATGACTCTTGGCCTTTAATTCTTTCAGGTTTGGCCGTATCTACTTTTGCAAAGATAGATCAAGTGTTATTAAAATTCCTTGTAAATGAAGAGGGTGTGGGATTTTACTCTGCTGCAGTTAGAATTGTAGAAGCTTGGTATTTCATTCCGATGGCAATTACAACATCAATCTTTCCAGCTATACTGAATGCAAAACAAACTAATGAAGCCGAGTACCAAAGAAGATTAAAAAAACTTTATGATTTAATGGCAGCAATATCAATAGGCATAGCACTTATTATTACGCTTCTTAGCGGATTCATTATTCACCTGTTTTATGGAGAAAAATTTGTTAGTTCAACGCCGGTGCTCACTATTTATATTTGGTCCGGCATTGCAACTTTTCTGGGAGTAGCCAGCAATCAATTTCTTATTGCAGAAAATTTAACTAAGCTTTCTTTATATCGCTCAGTTTTCGGAATGATTGCTAACATCCTGCTGAACTTTTTGCTGATACCAATTTATGGAATTAATGGAGCGGCTTTAGCAACTTTAATTTCATACTTTATTTCAACCTTTTTTATTGGACTGTTCAAGGAAACTAAAGAACAGGCGTTCTTAATGATTCGCTCAGTATTTTTAATAAGCACAATTAAATTTGTTTCGAAGTTTGTTTTTACACGAAAACAGTAAAACAGTATTCGCATAACTAACAAAAGAATTTTAATGTACAATTTTTGCACACTTTTTAACACAAACTATTTAGCCCGCGGCTTAGCTTTATACTATTCACTTGAGAAAGTATGCTCCGAGTTTCACCTTTATATTTTTGCTTTTGATAACGATACGTATGAGATTCTAAATCGACTTGGCTTGAAAAACGCTACAATTATTTCACTTAAACAATTAGAGGATAATGAACTGCTGAGTGTAAAGAGCGATAGAACTTTAGCCGAGTACTGCTGGACTGCGACACCGGCAACAATTTATTATGTCCTCAAGAATTTTAATGTTGAAAGCTGTACTTACCTTGATGCAGATGTATATTTTTATTTATCTCCCAAAGTAATTTTCGATGAGCTTGGCAGTAAATCTATTTTGATAACCGAACATAGATTTTCACCTGAGTATAAAAAGGATGAAAAGGAAAATGGAAAATACTGTGTACAATTCATCACATTTAAAAACGATGAGCATGGTTTAGAAGCCTTAACCTGGTGGAAAAGCCAATGTATTCTATGGTGTTATAACCGGCATGAAGATGGAAAATTCGGTGACCAAATGTATTTGAATGATTGGTCAACTCGATTCAAGAATGTGCATGTGCTTCAGCATCTTGGCGGGGGATTGGCCGGCTGGAATATTTCGCAGTATAATTTCATTAAGGAAAGCGAAAAATTTTACGGGGTTGAAAAAAAATCGGGCAAGCAGTTTGATGTTGTGTTCTATCACTTTCATTATCTAAGAATGTATACTAACGGAAAAATAGATTTAGGCCCTCGGATAATTTCTGAGAAAGCAAAAGAATATTTCTACAAACCATATTTAAAAGAACTTGAGATGATAAAACAAAAAGTGCTGGCAACAAATTCCAACATTGACCCGTATGGAACAGAAAAACAAGTTTATAATTGGAGAACTCCCTTAAGATACATTAAACGAAAGCTTTTTGGGTTGCACAACGTCTCTTTGCTAAAGGATTACCTTAAACCGTGATTTATTTGTCCAAAATAAAAGAAACTCTCTCTAATCTCTCCCTTGTAAAAGGAGATACTTACCCGCCTTGGCTTGCCAATGGCGAGACAGGTTGACAATAAACAATAAATGATGATGTTCTGCCAGGATATTTATTTATCGTCTAAAAAATTTTATAAATCCTTCTCTCTGTGAGTGAAGGGTGGGGATGAATTTTCTGGGGATAAAAAATTTTTCGTTATTAGAAAGGTTCCTTTGTTTTTAAAATCATTTATGACAGATGTGAACCGTGGTGCTGTTAACCAAGTTTTTATAAAAAATTGTAATTTTTGACTGTAGAAAAATAAAGGAAAATAAATATGGAAAATGAATCTTCACACGGCTTTTTATTTATGCAGCTTGTTTTGCAGAATCAGCAGCTGGCTATGATGTCCATGGGAAAACTTAAAAATCCAGTGAGTGACAAAATCGAACGCAACCTCGAGTTTGCAAAAATGTCCATTGATACACTTGATATGCTTGCAGCTAAAACAAAAGGCAATCTTTCGGAATATGAAGAGAAATTTTTAACCGAAGTTATCAAAGATTTAAAGCTTAACTACGTTGATGAAGTGAGTAAAGAACCAAAAACCACCACCGAACAGAAAGCAGAAAAACCTAACGAATAAAGAATAAATTTATTAATTGCCTTTTTCAATTTTGCTTTCTATATTCCGCTAGGTTTTATAAACTATAGGGGCTTGAGAATGGTTTATTGCTTGCTTCATTTGATAACACACCAACTTAAAACAGACACACATACCTATGGCTAATGGAAGGATGCTAATATGAAACCCCAAATAAATCGCCAAATTTGTTTCTACTTTTTACTTTTGCCTTTTATCTTTTGTCTTGAAGCCACAGCGACGATACGCTATGTAAGCAAAACAGGCAGCAGCACTCCGCCGTACACTAGCTGGCTAACCGCAAGTGACAGCATACAGAAGTGCATTAACATTTGCCAAAGCGGAGATACAGTTTATGTTGCGAATGGAGTGTACAAAGAAAAAATAGTTATGATTCCTGGATTATCGCTAATTGGAAGTGGAATGGATAGCTGTATAGTAGATTCAAGGGATTTGGAAGTCCCATCTGATCTTAGAACTATTTTAATAACAGGAAGTTGTTTTTTAAAAGGCTTTGGAATAAACGTTTCATTTGCTAATACGGGTACTGGTATTATTGTTCAGGATGCTGATACTCAGTCTGTAATTCAGGACAACAAAATAAATAATGCTAGGAGAGGTATCTGGATTATTAATTCCAACGTGTCCTTTAAATCAAATATTATAACAAATGTAATTAATGGTATTCGTTTGGAGGCATTTAATGAAAATTATTTTCCTGTAATAGACAGTAATATAATAGTAACGGCCTTGACAGGAGAAGTTACCAATGGTATACAGGGTTCATTTGGAACATCACCAACTATAAGGAATAATCTAATTATTGGACAAGCTGGTGGTGGTGGACTTCATTTAATACTTAATCCAAAAGAGATAAGAAATAATTCATTTGAAAAAAAGGTGAATTCAGGCTTGTATGGTTATTACTTTTCATTAGGAGAAGGCATAATCGCTAATAATTTTATTACTGGAAGCTCTTCAGAATCAGCATTTTGGATGTTTAGAGGGAAAAACAAAGTGTTTAATAATAATATAATGAACAGTAAAATGGGTTATACGCAGAATGCCGATAGTGTTGCTTTTTCTAATAATAATGTATGGAATATTGAAAATCCTTACACAAATTTTATACCTGATAGTACAAACCTGATAGTTGATCCAATGCTTCTAAATGAAGATAGTTCTGATTTTCATTTGCAAAAATATTCACCTTTAATCGATACTGGTAATCCAAGTATTTTGGATAGAGACGGTAGCCGCAGCGATATTGGATTATATGGTGGACCTCTGGGAGAAACATATACTTACCAAGATTTATCACCCAAACCACCAAGAAATCTTTCTGGAATTGTTGATACGAATAAAATCATATTAAGATGGAATAAAAATACAGAAGCAGATACCAGCTATTATAAAGTTTATAGGGACACTGTGCAGAATTTTATATTAGACTCAACTAAGCTTGTATCTTCAACAACCGATACTTCTTTTATACAACTCGTACAACCAAATGTAAACATGTTTTTTTATAAAATTACTTGCGTTGACGATCAAGGTAATGAATCAAATCCTTCAGAAGAACTTTTTATCGATCCAACCTCTGTAAATGACTATCCAATAATTATAAATAACTATATACTTTATCAAAATTATCCAAATCCCTTTAATCCATCTACTGTTATAGGATATAAATTGAAAGAAAGAGGTTATGTAAAATTATCAGTATATGATATTAGAGGTGAACTAATCAAATATCTCGTAAATGAAGAGCAAGAAACAGGATATTATGAAACACAACTAAAGTTTGATGAGACTTTTGCATCTGGAGTTTACCTATATAAACTAGACATAAAAAATCAGAACCAAATTCCTGTTTTTACTGAATTAAGGAAAATGGTGTTTATTAAATAATAAAAGCAGATAATAAAATGAAAGCCGCATTTAGTTTCTTGTTACTTTGTCTTTTATGTTTTGCAATGTTGCCGCAGCAGAAATTTAGGACGGGTGTATATGCTAACCTGCCGCCAGATCAAAACTCCAGACAAAATTTATGGCAAGTTAAAAACATGGGCGCAAATTCGGTAATACATCATTCAAGAACAGATGCCTGGCATAGTAAGGACAGCTTGGAGTATTATGGATTTGATGATGTAATCATTTTTAATGCTTATAATAATGCAGATTACATTCATCACTACTCTGGGGGATATTATACCCGGTGGGAAGCAGAGAATAATGAACTTATTGGAGGGAAAACGCCAGTTGTTAAATATGAATTTGGAATTGATTCTGGGACAAGCTGGATGAGTGGATTATCTAGCAATAATATCGGCAAATATTTAATCACAGGACCTGACTATGTACAGGATAGAAAATATAAATTTTATTATGATACGAGTACGATATCATACAGTGTTAACTTTAGATTACGAATAGATGGCTCACTAACAGCTGGAGATAGTGTTTGTGAAATCTCAGTAAGGTATAGAACCATAGATAATAAAGACTCAATCTTATCAAAGAAAAAATTATTTGATTTTGATCTTTCAAATAGTTTTGATACCATCAGATTGCATTATACAATTCCAGAAAAAATATATGGAACAACCACAGAAATTCCATATGGAATAATCAGCGGAGGAAAAGAGAAATATGGCGATGCTCATCTTGATGAACCTTATGATGGATCCTATGGTGTGCAATTTAATGTAAAATGGTTAGGAAATCGAAACCTTTATGTTGATTATATAGAAGTATATGACGACAATGTGTGGGCGAATTATTTAGAAGATCAAAGTTATGTAAAAAATTTAATCAGTAGTTATTCCTCCACATATAGAACTAATAATACTAGATACTGGTATAGTTTGGATGAACCACAAAGCATTGATAATTATGAACCATATAAAATGGTACAACATGTTTTAGACAGTATTGGATCCCAACCTTTAATTACTGCTTTTTATCCTGCCTGGGATGGTAAGAAAAACCATGAATTTACAATTAAAAGGTTTTTAGAAACTGTTCAGCCTGAAAGATTAATGTATGACTACTATCCTTACTACTATGGCGATGACTATCCGGATGAAAAATGTTTACGGCAGCAGCATGATTTGATGCAAGAACCTTTTATCGAAAGTTATGGCTTTCCACCAATTGGCGATTATTATTATGTTGTTCAATCATTCGGCTATACTCCCGAATGCAGTACAGATGCTGATCATCAGTCAAGAAAACCAAATAGTAGGCAATTAAGAGCATCAGTAATGTTAGCATTAGCCCATGGAACCAAAGGCATCTTCTTCTGGCCTTATTATTCATACAATACAACTTCAAAATGTGGCACAATTTTAACCAATGCTATAGTAGATACTCTAAATAATCCAACTGAATTGTATTATGAAATTAAGAATAATATTTTTTCTCGACTAAATTCAACATTAGGTAATACACTTGTAAATCTCAAGTACAAGGGAAATTATATTAATGTAACGCAGCAAAGCCAGCTACCGGTATCAAACGATTATCTTACTCTGCAATCGAATGGTTCAGACTTTAACTGGCATGCTGGATTATTGCTTGATAAAAAAGACAGTGTTAATAACAAGTATTTTTTATTAGTTAATCTTCGTACCGATACTGTTAGAACAGCTAAATTAGAGATTACCAACAATTCAGGTTACAACAACTTACGAGTTAGAAATGTAGAAGATTCCTCTTTAGATACTACAGTTACTTCAAGTGCATGTACATTATACCAAACATTACAAGCTGGTGATGGAAAGTTATACCAAGTAGCACCAGTAGTTAAGTATGGTGGTAAGATAAAAACAAATGAAACCATAAGCTTACCAATCTCACTTCTTGGTGAACTAACAGTTGAATCTGGTGCAACGCTGACGATCAGTGCGAATTATGATATTTATAAAAATATTACTGTTAATGCTGGCGGCAGTATTATTGTTACCGAAGGCAAACAATTAAAATTTTATGATGGAGCTTATTTAAATGTTAATGGAAATTTAACTGCTAATGGTTCGCCGACAGATAA
>JACAFC010000064.1 GCA_013388515.1 Ignavibacteriaceae bacterium
CTTCAGTACAAGTTGGCGATCCATTCACAGAAAAACTGTTGCTTGAAGCATCATTGGAAATAATTAAAAATGGCTGGTTAATTGGAATTCAGGATATGGGTGCTGCAGGCATTTCTTGTTCAACAAGTGAGATGAGTGCAAAAGGCAAAGCTGGCATGAAAATAAATCTTGATAAAGTTCCGCTGCGTGAAAAGGGAATGACAGCTTACGAGATTATGCTTTCCGAAAGTCAAGAAAGAATGTTGGTTGTTGTTAAAAAAGGATTTGAAGATAAAGTTAAAAACGTTTTTGAAAAATGGGACTTGCATTGTGAAATAATTGGTGAAGTAACTAATGACGGATTGCTTCACATAAGTTATCAAGGAGAAGAGAAAGCTGTAATTCCCGCATTTGAACTGGTTCTTGGCGGCGGTGCACCTGTTTACACCAGAGACACGAAAGAACCTTCTTACCTAAAAGAAACTCGTACATTTAATTTCTCCACTTTACCCGAACCAAAAAATTTAGTTGAAGTGTTCAGAAAGGTATTTTCATCACCAAACATTGTTTCCAAAAAATGGGTTTATGAACAGTACGATTCGATGGTTCGAACAAATACAATAGTTGGTCCGGGCTGCGACGCTGCTGTAATTCATATTAAAGATACAAACAAAGCTCTTGCAATGAAAACTGATTGCAATGCGAGATATGTTTACCTAAATCCAAAAGAAGGAACTAAGATTGCAGTTGCAGAATCTGCGCGCAACATTGTTTGCTCCGGAGGAATTCCTCTCGCAATAACAAACTGTTTGAATTTTGGGAATCCATACAAACCGGAAAATTACTGGCAGTTCAGCCAAGCAATTGAAGGTATGGGAGAAGCATGCAGATTTTTTGATACTCCTGTTACCGGTGGTAATGTTAGTTTTTATAACGAATCACCCAATGCTGCTGTTTATCCAACTCCTACAATTGGAATGGTGGGATTAATTGAACAGCTTTCACATATTACTACTTCTTTTTTCAAATCCGCTGGTGATCTAATTTATATTTTAGGTGAAGATTTTGAGGAGATTGGTGGAAGCGAATACTTGAAAATTATTCATAATAAAGTTACTGGTGATTGCCCGCAAATTAAGTTAGATGTTGAAAAAAAACTTCACGACTCTCTTCATCAACTAATAAAAAGCGGTTTAATTCAATCGGCGCATGACATTTCGGAGGGCGGAGTAATTTGTGCTTTAGCTGAATGCTGCATTATCAATGAAGAAAACTTAGTAGGAGCAGAAGTTAATATTCCAATAAAAACTAGAAATGATTTTTCTCTCTTTTCTGAAAGTCAGTCGAGAATAATTATATCCGTTAAAAAAGAAAATCAAAACAAGTTAGAAAAAATATTGAGCGAAATGAATCAGCATTTTATGCTTGTCGGTGTAACCACACAAAAGCAGTTCAAAATAAATGATGCGGTTAAATTTGAGCTAAATGAGCTTGCAGACATTTATTATTCAACTATCTCCAGAATAATGGATGCTTAAATTCAAATTTATTAATGATCTTACTGCGCACATTAAAGAATCTAAAGCTTATGAGCAATTCAGAAAGCTTCGGTTCTTGCTTCACCTTACTCCGTCTTTTCACAAGTTAATAGATTTTATTTCTCATTACTTCGGAGGATTATACAAACGTGCAGATGAGCATCATATATTTTTATTAGGCGGGGGATTAGCATTCTCTCTTTTTGTGTGCATCGTTCCTTTTGTGCTTATAATTTTTTCTGTTCTAGGTTCTGTGCTCGATTCTACATACATGCAGTACCAAATTAATATTCTTATCGAAACAATAATTCCTTACTACCAATACGCTGAGTTTGTCAAGAAAATTATTTTTGCAAGAATAACTGAGGTAATTGAATACAAAACCATTGCTGGAATTCTTGGTGTGTTTGGATTGCTGTTTGCAGCAAGCGGTTTATTCAGCAGCATGAGAACAATCCTTAATGATATTTTTGGTTTAAAATCTGAGGAACCAGTTTTGCTTGCAAAGTTAAAAGACTTTGCATTAGTTATGCTTGTGATATTACTATTCTTTGTAACCACTATTTTAATGCCTGCATTTGATGTCCTCCGTTCGGCTGCCAATAAAATTTATAACATAAAATTTTTACAATCAGGTATAGTTGAAGACATAATTATTTCTGCTGTTTCGCTCTTCATGATTTTTCTTTTGTTTTCCATGCTGTATTTAATTGTTCCAAAGATGAAGATTGGACGCAAAGCTGTATTTGTGGGAGCTTTTTGGGCTGCAGTTTTGTGGGAAACAGCTAAGCAGCTTTTTGGTTATTACATTTATCACTTTGCTGCTTTTGGAAAAATTTATGGAACATATGCGTTAGTGGTTGTAGTTGCATTTTGGATTTTTTACGCATCAATTGTTTTTATAATTGGTGCTGAAATAGGCAAGCTGTATTCTGAGAGACAGATCTTACTTGCAAACAGAGTAAAGGAAACTTAAAAACTCATTCTTCCCGAAAACTAACTGAAAAACACAACTCAATCGGTAGTTAATCCACAACCCAATATTTTCACTTGACACGCATTATTACAAGTACTATCTTTAATCAGATAAAATAATCCGATTATAAAAATGACCGTTTTTTTCTCAAAAAAATGTGAGTATGCGCTGCAAGCGATTCTTCTTATGGCTGCCTCAGAGCATGAGTCAGTCTTTCCTGATGAAGAGATTTCAAAAAAATTAAATATTCCTAAAGAATTTATTTCCAAATTTTTACAGAGTTTAACGGAAAGCGGATTGATAGAATCTAAAAAAGGAAAATCCGGCGGTTTCAGATTAGCTAAGCATCCATCAAAAATTAAATTGATAAATATTGTTGAAGCGATTGATGGATTGGATAGCTTTAATACTTGTGTTTTAGGTTTTCCGAAGTGCTCAGCCGAAAATCCATGTCCCCTTCACGATAAATGGGGCGAACTCCGGATTAAAGCGTATGAAATGTTAAGTGAAAAAAATCTGGAGCATTTCAAAGAAATTACTGTTCAAAAAATTAATAGCATTTAGATTGATGTCTTTGAAAATGAAAGAAAAGAAAAAGATAATTCGAAATAATGAGAAACCGATTCAAAGGTTAAGGTTTACAGTTCAAATATTGTTTGCCGCACTTTGCATTTGGATTGGAGTTGAGTTTTATTTATTCGTAAGATATTTGGAAACGGGTGGAACAGTATTTTATTTTAATAGACCACCAGGAGTTGATGGCTTTTTACCAATTAGTTCGCTGATGAGTTTTTACTATTTCATCTCAACCGGAGTAATTCACTCAGCGCATCCAGCAGGGATGTTCATCTTCTTAGCAATCGTTTTAATGTCTCTGGTTGTTGGAAAATCTTTTTGCAGCTGGATGTGCCCAATTGGTTTTTTGTCTGAACTTGTTGGAGATTTTGGCGAGAAGCTGTTCAAAAGAAAAATCATCCTTCCCAAATTTTTAGATTATCCTCTCAGAAGTTTAAAGTATTTGCTGCTTGGATTTTTCTTATACTCTATTTTTTACATAATGACAACAGCGGCAATAAAAGCTTTTCTTGATAGCCCATACAATTTAGTAGCCGATGTTAAGATGTACTATTTCTTTGCAGATATTTCTCAGCTATCGCTGATAGTAATTTCAGTATTATTTTTATTATCAATAGTTGTACGAAACTTTTGGTGCAGGTATTTGTGCCCGTATGGTGCTTTATTAGGAATTGCATCGCTCATAAGTCCAGTAAAAATTAAACGAAATACAGCAAGCTGCATTGATTGCAACCTTTGTGCGAAAGCGTGTCCATCAAACATAAAAGTTGACAAAGTTAAAACAGTTTTGTCGGATGAATGCACAAGCTGCCTAAATTGTATTGATGCTTGTCCGGTTTCCGATACGCTTCATCTTCATACATTTATTTCTAAAAAGAAAAAAATTTCTAAAAAGACCGCAGCAATTGCAATTGTATTAATTTTTATGGCTGTTACAGGAGTCGGAATGTTAACCGGCAATTGGCAGAATAATTTAACTAAAGAAGAGTATTTGCTGCATTATAACTATATGGGTTCTTATGGTCATCCAACGGGTGCAGAGGGATTTAGAAAGCTGAATGAACAGACAATGAAAGATGAGAAAGATCATAAAATAAATTCAAACAAAAATTAACTTACGCTAGTTACAATGATGAAGTTAAAACGTATACTCACAATCTTTCGTCCACCAAAGCCGTGGCGTTTTGTAGTTACTTCGCTAATAGCCATTTTAATTGGAATGTTTTTGTTCATACTGCATGCCGCAAAAGCCACTTCATATTTATCAGATGATCCTAAAGCCTGCGTTAATTGTCATGTAATGGCTCCGCAATATGCAACTTGGGAAAGAAGCAGTCACGGTAAAGTAACAAACTGTAATGATTGCCATGTTCCGCACGATAATTTTATCAACAAATATTTATTTAAAGCAGGTGATGGTTTACGACATTCATTCATGTTTACTTTTCGATTAGAACCGCAAGTAATTCAAATACACGATGCTGGTAAAAAAGCAGTTCAGCAAAATTGCGTTCGCTGTCATTCGAATGTCATTCATCCAATTTCGTTGCGGGCTGTCAGTAACAAACAAATCATAAATGAAGAAGAAAGGTATTGCTGGGATTGTCATCGGGAAACTCCGCATGGCAGAGTGAATAGCTTAAGTTCAACTCCCTATGCCAGAGTACCGGTAAGTTCTCCAATCATCCCGGAATGGATTCAAAAAATTATTTCAAAAAAATAAATTAGATTTAGGAAAAATTCATGAAACCGATTTCAGATATCATCAAACAAAAACCTTGGGTTGGCTGGGGGCTTTTCTTGGCAACAGTAGTTTTAGTTTTTTTAATTGGCCTCTTTGCATCTTCCATTATTGAACGTCGAAGCGAATCTGTCTATACTTTGCAAATGGTTAAACCCATAAATGATTGGGAACCACGCAATGAAATTTGGGGTGAAAATTTCCCTCGTGAGTATGAGACTTATAAAAACACTCTTGATACTAATTACGCTAGTAAACATGGCGGAGCAGTTATGATTGACTATCTCGAAAAATATCCCGAGCTCGTAGTTATGTGGGCCGGTTATGCCTTTTCAAAAGAATATAACCAGGGAAGAGGTCATGCTCATGCAATTAACGATATCAGAAAAATCCTAAGAACAGGTGGAACTCAGGAAAGTCCACAGCCTGCAACATGTTGGACGTGCAAGAGCACCGATGTTCCTAGGTTGATGAATGAAATGGGTGCTACAAATTTCTACAAGAAAAAATGGAAAGATTTGGGTGCTGAAGTTGTGAATCCGATTGGCTGCCAAGATTGTCATGATCCTAAAACAATGAACTTAAGAATCACCCGTCCAGCTCTTATTGAAGCATTCCAAAGAAGAGGCAAGGATATAAATTCTTTTACGCGTCAAGAAATGCGGTCACTCGTTTGTGCACAATGCCATGTTGAGTATTACTTTAAAGGAAAGGAAGAAAAGTATTTAACATTTCCTTGGGATAAAGGTTTTAGCGCCGATGAAATGGAGGTTTATTATGATAACATGGATTTCACGGATTGGACTCACAAGTTAAGCCGCGCTCCAATGCTTAAAGCACAGCATCCTGATTATGAATTATTTATGACTGGTATTCATGCAAAGCGAGGTGTTGCATGCGCAGATTGTCACATGCCTTACAAAAGTGAAGGCGGGGTTAAATTTACAGATCATCATATCCAAAGTCCCTTAGCAAATGTTGCAAACACTTGCCAAGTTTGTCATAGACAAGAAACACAAACTTTGATGCAAGATGTCTATGAAAGACAAGATCGAATTGAAGAACTCCGAAGAATTGCTGAAAAGACAATTGCTGCGGCACACATTGAAGCAAAAACAGCTTGGGATACTGGAGCAACCGAAGATGAAATGAAACCTATACTAAAATTGATTCGCCATGCTCAATGGAGATGGGATTGGGTGGCGGCTGCAAACGGAATGGGATTTCATGCACCTGTTGAAGCTCTTAGAGTACTCGGAACCTCAATTCAAAAAGGTGAAGAAGCGAGGAGAATGCTTGCTGTTGTGTTTATCAAGCACAATGTAAAATACCCAATTCAGATGCCGGATATCTCAACAAAGAAAAAAGCTCAGGAATACATTGGCCTTGAAATAGATAAGCTGCGAAAAGACAAAGATGAATTACTTAAAACTGTTGTTGTTAAATGGGATGAAGAGGCCAAGGAAAGACAAGGCACGCTCATTGATTATAAGGCTAAGTAAAAAGTTCGACCTGTGAGTATAAAGCCTGGTTATTAATGAACCAGGCTTTTTTGTTGAACATGTGAGTTTTGTTATTATGCCAAAATAATTTTTACTAAGTGAATTGCTAAACTTAGTCTGTATTCTTAAATTGCACCTGAAATTGAATTCTATTCTCAGAAAAACATCTTTCGCAAATGAAATTATCAGATTTACTTTACAAAGATTTTATAATTGCTGACCTTAAAGGAACTGCAAAAGAA
>JACAFC010000119.1 GCA_013388515.1 Ignavibacteriaceae bacterium
ATTTCATCCAAAAAAGTTGAGGGGGTGATAAGAAATAAAATTGTGCAAGCGGTTACGCTTACTGGAAGTACACCCGCAGGAAAATCTGTTGCATCTATTGCTGGAAGTGAAGTTAAAAAAACTTTACTCGAATTGGGCGGAAGCGATCCTTATGTAATTCTTGAGGATGCTGATTTGGAATCTGCTGCCGAAATTTGTGTGAATGCTCGACTCATTAATGGAGGTCAAAGCTGTATTGCTGCAAAACGGTTCATAGTTGTTGATGAAATTTATAAAAAGTTTGAAGAGTTATTTGTTCTGAAAATGAAAACAAAAAAAATGGGCGACCCGTTTGATGCAACTAATCATTTGGGTCCGCAAGCTAGAAATGATTTAAGAGATGAACTCCATGAACAAGTAAAACTCAGCATACAAAAAGGAGCCAAACTTTTACTTGGTGGAGAGATTCCGAAAATTAAGGGAGCTTACTATCCTCCAACTGTTTTAGCTAATATAATGCCAGGAATGCCAGCTTATGACGAAGAAATTTTTGGGCCTGTTGCATCACTCATTAAAGTGAAAAATGAAAAAGAAGCAATTAAAGTAGCAAATGCAACAACCTTTGGACTGGGTGCAGCAGTATTCACAGAAGATGTAAAAAGGGGAGAAAGAATTGCTGAAATGGAATTGATTTCAGGTGCTTGTTTTGTAAACGATTCTGTTCGCTCAGATCCGCGCTTACCTTTTGGTGGTGTAAAAGAATCTGGTTATGGAAGAGAATTAGGTCTATTTGGCATTCGTGAGTTTGTGAATATTAAAGCAGTTTGCATTAAATAACAATAAGCAATATAAAAAGCCATAATGTTATTGCGAGCAAAATGTAATGAAGCGAAGCAATCTCTGTTGAATTTTGTAGATTTCTTCGGGAATATAGTCCCTCGCCATGACACGGAGCTGTTTAAATGAATAATTATAAACTTCTAATTCAATATGACGGAACTGAGTACGCTGGTTGGCAATATCAGGATAATGCGGTAACAATTCAGCAGAAAATTTTTGCGGCAATTAAAACTCTGATTGGAGAGAATGTAAATCTAATTGGATCAGGAAGAACTGATGCTGGAGTTCATGCACTAGGCCAGGTAGCCAATTTTGCTACTGAAAAAGATATAGATGTTTCAAAATTTCAGTATTCTCTTAATTCCATCTTGCCCAAGGACATTTCAATTCTTAAATTGGAAAAGACTTTTGAATCATTCCACTCACGGTTTGATGCAAAAGAAAGAATTTATTTATATCTGATTTCCAAATACAAATCACCTTTCTACGATAGATTTTCTTATTTCTATCATGGTAGGTTGGAATGTGATAGGCTCAATTCAATTGCGAAAGTGTTTTTAGGCAAACATGACTTCACTTCCTTCTGTAAAAAGAATTCTGAAACTGAAAATAAAGTATGCACTGTTTTCAATATTCATTGGAAAGAAACTAAAGGAATGATATTTTTTCGCATCGAAGCAGATAGATTTTTACACGGTATGGTAAGAACAGTAGCGGGAACATTACTGGATTCATTTAAAAATAATTTAGATGAAACACACATTATAAAAGTTTTGGAACAAAAAAATCGAGAAGCTGCAGGAGAGAGTGTTCCGGCAAAAGGATTATTTTTATTCAAAGTGAAATATTAAATATTAATTGCGATCTAATTTCAAAAACTATTTTTATAATGATGAAAAACAATTTTGACCGGATTATTAATATTTCTTTTAGTTTAGGGCAAAAAGGTAAAACTTTTTATTTATTTGTCACTTACAAGTAAAATTAGTCACTAATTAAATTAAAGTTAGGTGTTGTATAATAATATAGGAGGTGTACATGGAGTTTCTTTCAGCTTTTCATCCTAAGGTAGTTCACTTTCCCATTGCTTTCCTTCTTGGATACTTTTTATTTGAGCTGCTTGGAATTCTTTTAAAGAAGGAGTTTCTTTCTAAAGCTGCTCATTTACTTTTATTACTCGGTGTACTTGGTGCACTTGCAGCTGTTATGACTGGCAGAGAAGCTGAAGAGGCTTTTGAATATTGGAATAAACAGAGTGGAGAGCTGGTAGAGGAACATGAATTATATGCAAACCTTACATTATGGTATTTTACAGGGCTCCTTGTTTTAAGAACTTTTATTGCTTTTAAGAAAAAGTTTGTTGGTGTTGTGCAGTATGTAGTTTTGTTATTAACCATTATTGGTGTGTACTTTATTTATCAAACGGGTGAACTCGGCGGTAAAATGGTATATGAACACGGAGTTGGTACTGAATATAAAATTAAGCAAATGGAATCAGAGTAGTTTTAGTTGGAACATAAAGTCAAAAGTACTCTGTTAATCATATCAATTGTCCTAGTAAATGTAATAGGTTTTGCATTAAAGTATTTTAATCTGGATACTTTTGTTGTCTTACTGGGATTTAGATTTCACTTAAGTGCAGTTTTGCCTTTAATTATAGTATTCAAATGGAGGAATTTAACTTCTTTAAAAGAAATATTTGGTCATCCACCACTTAAGAAAATATCTGGGGTTCTTTTTACTTTCCTGTTTATTTCGATTCTATTTCTAGCAGCTGTTTACTTATCTGGAAAGGCGGAAATAGGTGATCCTGAATATTTTTATGAGTTTGGGCTTTCTTCAATAGCAGATTTTCCTATTTATTTAATCTGGAATTCTCTGCAGCTGTTTGCATTATATATCTTTCTTGTAATTGTTAACCAGAGTTTTAAACATGCATTTATCATTAATCTCTTAATTTTAGTTTTATTATTTGCGTTTGAGTTCATACCACTAAAAAAGGGATCTATTGATTATTGGGGCATTTCATCCTTTTTTATCATGACTATAAATGCTGCATTAATTTTGAACTACCTTAATAATGTTTATCTTTTTGTGATTTTAGTATTCTCAACTATTTGGTTTAGTCTTTTGGCATTTGGGTCAAGTTCGCCCATATTGATAAATATTTTTTTTGCTGCTAACTATTTTAGTTGGGAGGGTTTTTTTACGGTTGAGAAAAATCTATCAAATTATTTTATTCCTGCACATTTCCTTTTAGTACTTATTTTTTTGATTATCACTGCAATAATTAAAAAACGAAAACCTAACGCATAGAACAAAATTTAAAATTTTGTAACTTTCAGTGTAAAAAAAACATACAAATGAACAAATCACTCCTTGCATTTTTATTTATTATCATAACTTCAAGTTCAAGTTTTAGTGCAGATAAGGCACGAGGAGTTTTTGTTTCCTTCGGTGTTGGCCCACGTTTACCATTAAGCAATTTTTCGCAATCAACTGATATTGGATACGGATTTAATTTAGAAATATCTTATACAGATAATCAACTTCTTCCGTTTTTCTTGTATACAAAATTAGGTTACGAACAATATCCTGGTTCTCAGAGTTATTATGAATCAACCGATTATTCAAATTTTTCAACAACAGGTATTCCAATTAATCTTGGTGTCCGATATTTTTTCCCACCGTTGCTTGAAAGTGCATTTCTGCTTATTCCTGTTGCAGAAGTTTCTGCATCTTTTTCTTATTTGCGTGAGCTTCATCAATATAAATTAACCTCAGGCAAAAGCAACCATTTTACAGAAAATTATAAATTTGGTTTTAGTGCTGGTGTTGGAGTATCTATGTTTATAATGGAAATACTAACCTCGTATAACTATTTTCCAAAGAACCAATTTATGTCGGCAGACCTGAAGATTAGATTACCGCTGATAGTAATTTTTTAGAGGAGAAAATGAATTATCAAAATTTGATTTTAGAACAACAAGACACAATAGCAATTGTAAAGATAAATCGACCTGAGAAACTTAATTCCCTCGACAAACTAACCCTTGAAGAATTAAAACATATCTTTAATTCATTAAATGAAAATGATTCAATTCTTGTAATTGTAATTACAGGTACCGGTGAAAAAGCATTTGCTGCTGGGGCTGATATTTCCGAAATAAGTCAGCTTGATATGATTTCAGCAAAATCATTTTCTGAAAAAGGTCAAGAAGTATTTTATTCAATCGAAAACATGAAAAAACCTGTAATTGCTGCAGTTAATGGTTTTGCTTTAGGCGGCGGATGTGAGCTTGCACTATCATGTCACATCAGAATTGCTTCGGAGAATGCGAAGTTTGGCCAGCCGGAAGTAAATCTAGGATTAATACCAGGATATGGAGGAACTCAGAGATTAACCAGGTTAATCAATTCAGGCCGATCTGCTGAAATGATTCTTACTGGCGATGTAATTGATGCTAATGAGGCGTTACGAATTGGTCTTGTAAACCATGTTTATCCTAAAACTGATTTATTAACGAAAGCTATTGAAATCGCGAAGAAGATATCTTCAAAAGGGCAGCAAGCAATTAGGCTTGCTTTAAAAGCAATTAATATGGTTGATCAGGTTTCAGATGCCGAAGGACAAAAGTATGAAGCTAGCTTATTTGCAATTTGCTGCGGCACTGAAGACTTTAAAGAAGGGACAAACGCTTTTTTACAAAAAAGAAAACCTATTTTTAAGAACAAATGAATTTTATAAACAGATTTTTTAATTATGATCCCAAAACTGAATTTAAAAAAAATAATAATCGTTTTTTTTATCTTTTCTATTTTACTGCTTCTATCCAATTCTATAGTATCGTATTTATTTCCTGAAGTAAGCAACCAAACTAAAAAGCCAATTACCAAAAAAGAAATTGAATTGAAATTTTTTCAATCCTTAAAAAGTTTTGCCATTAAGGATGAGTGGATTGATTCAGTAATGAAAAAATCGCGTTTTGTAAAATTCAAAGTTAATGTTCCTTATGATTTACCTATTTCCCAGATTCTTGGGGATATTACTCGATCACTTGCAGATTATAAAACTGAAATCAATGCTAAAGAAACTAAAATTAATGGCAAAACATCGATGCAAATTTCACAAAAAAAAGAGCCCGTACTATTAGCAGATTTTGTGTACAACAGTGATATTCAGAGAACTGAGAATAAATCTGCGCTTTTTATTTATGGAAGAAATGCTAAAGAAGCGGAGTACGATTCATTATTTCGCAATATACCCAATGATTATTCCGCATTACTCACACCTTCAAAATCTGCCTCTCTTTATACCCGCTGGCTGAATGACAATGGATTTAATTATGCTGTAATTCTTGATGATGAAATAACTGAATTGGAGTATAAAATTGATGAAAATTATTCTCAGAAAAGATTAATTCTGATTGTTAAAAATTTAGTTTCATCTTTTCCACGAGCACTGTTTTTTGTTTTCGATAAAAACTCTGCCATATTCACATCTTATACTTATTCTATTTTAAAACGCGAATTTGAGAAGCTAAAAATAAAATTTTGCACGAGCGATTCATTAAAATTTATTATCGATGAAGACCTGAACGCTTCGGCTGAATTTGTTAAATTTGTTAAAAACATCAAACCGGGCAGCATCAACAAAATTGTAGTATCAATTGATTCATTTTTAGCACTTACGGAGGATATAAGAAAATTAATACGTATCGGTTATAAATTTGTTAAACCTGAAGCAATAAAAATTTAATTCTATTCGATTATTTGTCCATTTTCATTAATTATTTGTACAGTTCCTTTAGAAAAGTTGGAAAAAGAGTCCAATAATTTTATCCTATTGCCAACAAGCACTATTGAAAGCTCATCTAACCTAATGTTTAACAAAGCTGATTTATTCACTTCTTCAATGGTCACATTTCGCACATTCTGGAGATAATTATTGAAATAAGAAAGGGGAAGGTCGTGAATGGCTAACAATGATAGATTTGAAACCATTTGATTATCAGATTCAAATTGAGAGGGGAATCGCCTAATCATTGAGGATAGAGTAAAATCTAATTCTTGTATTGTTACGCCGTCCTTTATTTTTTTAAGTTCATTAAGAATCTCGTTTACAGCAGCAAATGTATTTTCAGTTGAAACTGATGTCGATACACAAAAATCACCAGAATATTTATAATAGGAAAATGTAGATGATACTCCATAAGTAAATCCTTTTTGTTCGCGTAGGTTTAAATTTAATCTGCTTGTAAACTGACCTCCCAAAATCATATTCATTACAGTTCGAGCAAAATAATCGGGTGTTTGACGCTTTTCAGATTGATGACCGATTCGAACTTCGGTTTGAACAGCATTTTCTTTATTTAGAATATACACTTTTGAAGTGTTTACAGTTTTTCCAAACTTAGCCGAACTTGCTTTATTAATGTTGTTCCAACTGCTTAAATTAGATTCCAATAAGTTTATAAGTTTTTCGGGCTGAATGTTTCCTGTTACTATAAGCTGTGAATTAACAGGGGCAAAATAATCTTTATAAAAATTTTTTATGTCCTCTAAATTGATATTAGCCAGACATGTTTCATCGCCTAATACAGGATTTGAATAAGAATTGTCATGAAAGTAGATTACTTTATTGAAAAGTAAATCAGCCATTTCTTCGGGGTCATCTTTTTGCTGTAAAAGTTTAACTTCAACTTTTCTTTTTTCTCTCTGGAAATCATTAATATTAAAACGAGGTTTCAAAATGATTAAGCTGAATAATTCAAGTGTCCGCTCGAAATTTTCGGTTAGTGCTCTGATGGAAAGATAAACATTATCATGATTACATGTTGCGGAAAAAGAAGAACCCAGTAACTCAAATTCTTCACTAAGTTCTAAAGAATTGTACTCACCAGCCCCCTCATCTATCATCATTGCAAATAAATTTGCAAGTCCTTTTTTTTCTGCCGGATCAAAAGAACTTCCACAATTAGCAATTAGGTTTATTCTTATTAAAGGGAGAAAATCTCTTTGCACAAACAAAACTTTTAAACCGTTTGAGAGTAAGAAAGTTTTAATTTCAGGAAGATTGAACTTTATTTCTTCTTTGGGCTGGGGAATTATTGAACGGTCGATTTTTTTCAACATACTTTTTTGAGAGGCTTGACAATTAGTTCAACATAATTTTGAGTAAGGTATTTGCTGGCAACCATTTTAAGTGAAGTACTATTAATACTTTCGTATCTATTTAAATCGCTTATGAATGAATTGGGTTCACCGAGAAAATAGTTATAACTGTTAAGGTGATCTGCCAAGTTGTCTATTTGTTGGAGCGAGTTAATAAAACTTGCTTTAATTCCATTTTTAGATTTTAATAACTCTCTTTCAATAACACCATGAGTTTCAAGATGCTGAATTTCGTCAAATATGTCCTGCTTAATTTCAGAAATGTCCTTGCCTGGTTTTGCAGTTGCCACAATCATAAATATTCCAGTTAATTTGCCGGAAATCTGCATTGCTGATACATCTTGAGCAATTTCTTTTTCGAATACGAGTTTCTTATATAAACGAGAGTTTTTTGAACCGCTAAGTATATCCGCTAAAGTGTCCAGCGCTGCATCATCATTGCTGTATGCTTTATCTGAGTGCCAAGCTAAATAAATTCTCTCCAGTTGAACATTATCTTCGTACTGAAGGTAAATTGTTTTTTCAAGAGATGGTTTTTCGATATTGTCATTTCTAATAAAGCTATTTGATTGAATAGACTCGAAATACTTTTCAACAAGTTTCTTGCAATGATCAGTATCAAAATCTCCAGCAATAACTAAGCAGGCATTATGTGGTGAGTAGTAATTCTTAAAGAAAGTTGAAACATCCTCCAAAGTGTAACTTTGAATATCCTCTAGATATCCAATTGTAGGCCAGCTGTATGGAAATTCCTTTTTGAAGAGTGCAGCTAAAATTTTTTCCCAAGCTAATCCATATGGTTGATTTTCATAACGTTCCAAACGTTCATTTGAAACAACTCCTTTTTGATTGTCGAGTTTTTCAAGAGTTAATGCGGGAAGCAGAAAACCCATCCTATCAGATTCCAGCCAAAGTGCTAACTCTAAAAAATTAGACGGAACTTTTTCGTAGTAATTAGTTCTATCAAAAGTTGTTGATCCATTTAATGTTCCGCCTGCTTCTTGGATGAGCCTAAAATGCATTTCTTTTGCTGCATTTTCTGATCCTTGAAACATCATGTGTTCAAACAAATGGGCAAGGCCTGTTTTACCTCTGGTTTCAAAAGCTGAACCAACTTTGTACCAAATATTTATTGCCGCCAAAGGTAAATTTTTATTCTGGTGAAGAATTACTTGTAAACCGTTAGAGAGATTGTACTTCTCATATTCAATGTTCAGGATTTTCATTGCTAGGATTTGATTAGGAATTAGTGGAGCAATTTTAAAATTCTGTCTGGTCTTATAGAGCCCAATAATCTGAACAAATCACTAAATGGTATGCTTCTATCCCAAGAGAGTAATGTGATAAAAGCCTCTCCCACTACCATATCTCTCGAGACAAATCCCCAAAACCGGCTATCTAGGCTATCATCGCGGTTATCTCCCATCATGAAGTAGTAATCCTTTTTAAAAGTATATGATGTTACAGGCACACCTTCAATTGTTACAACACTACCCTTTATATCAACAACTCTTTTACCGTATTCTCTATCTATAATTGTTCTCCACTGCTCAACATTTTCAATATTCAGTCTTATTTTATCACCTTTTTTAGGAACAATCAGCGGTCCATAATTATCTTCATTCCATGGCATACCTTTAGGAAAGATTCTTGGTTCAATATATTCTTTTGGTTTTACGTATGGATTTAAATATTTAATATGTGATGGAATCCAAAACTCTTTTGAATTTACAAATACAACTTTGTTAATTATTTGGATTGTGTCGCCAGGTGTTCCAATACAGCGCTTAACATAGTTAACTCCAAGCTCACTTGCTTTTAACTGATCGCGATCTCCAGGATATTCAAAAACAACAATATCTTTTGGCTTCGGCTCTTTGAATGCGGGCAGCTGGAAATACGGCAGCGCAATTTCTGTAAACGGAATATACCTTGGTGATGTAGCGCCATAGATAAACTTATTTACTAAAACAAAATCACCAACTAAGATTGTATCTTCCATTGAGCCAGTTGGAATTCTGGTATTTTGAATTACAAAAGTGATTATAACCAATGCAGCAATAAGTGCAAAGAATAGCGATTCAAAAAATTCCTTAACTTTCTCAGCAAATGTTTTCTTCCTTTTTAATTCTTCTTCAGTTTTTATGCCTAAAAATTTTCTAAGTCCGCTTTTAAATGACAATTTTTACTCCATGTAGTTTTATGTTTAGTTCTCTTTTAATTGTGCCAATATTTTTCTTAATATTTCATTAACAGATTTAGGATTAGCTTTTCCTTGGGTCATTTTCATTATCTGTCCAATAAAAAATCCAAAGACCTTTTCTTTGCCTTCAAAGTATTGTTTAAGTTCAGATGGATTATTTGCAATTATATCATTGATGATTTTCTCAAGTTTGGTTTCGTCGGTAATTTGGAAAAGATTTCTTTCTTTGATTATCTCAAGAGGTTCTTTGTTTTCCTCAAGCATTATTGGAAAAATATCTTTAGCAATTTTTCCGCTTATAGTTCCATCACTAATTAAATTTATCAATGAACCTAATCTGTTAGGTGAAATAGAAAAATCTTGTATTTCTATTTTCTTTTCGTTTAATGTTTTAAGAACATCACCCATTATCCAATTGCTAGCCGATTTTGAATCTTTAGTGAATTTTAATAAAGATTCATAATAATCTGCTAGGTATTTAGATTGGGTTAATATTTCAGCATCGTACTCGGGAAGATTATATTCTTGAGTAAATCTATTTTTTCTCGTTTCGGGTAGTTCGGGTATTTGTTTTATTATTTCTTCATACCATTCTTTAGTAATTACAATAGGGAATAGATCCGGTTCAGGAAAATAGCGGTAATCATGGGCTTCCTCTTTTGATCGCATTGGGAATACATCATTCAAATCAGCATTCCATAGTAAGGTTTGTTGCACTACTTTTTCACCATCTTCCACCAAATTAATTTGTCTTTCAATTTCAACGTTAATTGCTTTTTCAACGTTTTTGAAAGAGTTCATATTTTTAACTTCTGTTTTAGTGCCTAGTTCAGTCGAACCTATGGGTCTTATGGAAATATTGGCATCGCATCTGAACGATCCTTCCTCCATATTTCCGTCACAGATTTCAAGGTATCTAACGAGTTGGTGGATTTTATTGAGGTAAGCCGAAGCTTCTTCACCAGAATTTAAATCGGGTTCGGTAACAATTTCAATTAGAGGAACTCCGCAGCGATTAACATCAACTAATGTTTCATTGTTTCTGTCGTGAATAGATTTACCAGCATCTTCTTCCATATGAATACGCTTCAAACGAATTTGCTTTTGACTGCCATCCTTAGTTGAAATAGTGATAAAACCGTTCTCACAAATTGGTTCTTCATACTGTGATATTTGGTATCCTTTTGGTAAATCTGGGTAAAAATAATTCTTCCTTGCAAAAATTGAATGTTCATTAATAGTGCAATTTGTAGCAATACCCATCCGAACAGTGAACTCTGCAACTTTTTTATTAAAAACTGGAAGAACGCCTGGATGGCCTAAACATACCGGGCACACATTGGTATTTGGAGGATTTCCAAATTTTGTTGAACAACTGCAAAAAGCTTTTGTTTCGGTAAGCAGTTGAGCATGTACTTCAAGGCCAATTACGGCTTCATATTTTTTATTCATCGGTCCTGTATTATTTCAGAGATCAAATATATAAAACTTGTGTTATATGGAGAAGGTAAATTAGTGGTCAGGGTAAATGATTTGAAACAATACTTTGGGCTAAAATAGCCTATCAAGCAACTGGAAATTTCTTATACAGTCTACATTCACTAAATTTGATATAAGAAATAAATTGAAAGTGAATGGATGAAATCAAATTATGCTGTTGCAGCTTTATTGTTTTTTTTCTCGCTAAATACTTTATCACAAAACATCAGTTCCATTGAAAACAAACTTCCGGTTGATTCTAATGTAACAATTGGTAAACTAGAAAATGGATTGACCTACTATCTCCGTTATAACAAAAAGCCCGAAAATAGATTGTTTCTTCGTCTGGTATTGAATGCGGGGTCTATACTTGAGGAGGAAAATCAAAAAGGATTAGCTCATTTTGTGGAACATATGGCCTTTAACGGTACAAAACATTTTGCTAAAAATGAGATCATCAATTACATGGAATCTATTGGGATGAGATTTGGTGCGGATGTAAATGCATCAACAAGTTTTGATGAAACAGTATATATGATTGAAGTTCCAACAGACAGTTTAGAAACGGTGGTTAAAGGACTTAGCATTCTTAAAGATTGGGCATCAGCGTTAAGTTTTGACTCGTTGGAAATTGAAAAAGAAAGAGGCGTAATTACCGAAGAATGGAGACTTGGCAGAGGAGCTAATGCCAGAGTATTCGATAAACAAGCTCCAATTCTGTTTAAAAATTCAAGATATGCTGAAAGGCTTCCTATAGGGGATATTGGAATTATTTCAAGCTTTGAACATGAAACTCTAAAAAAGTTTTATCGAGACTGGTACCGACCGGATTTAATGGCTGTAGTTGCTGTGGGTGACATAGATAAAAATTGGTTAGAAAAAACAATTACAGCTCTTTTTTCTGAAATACCAAAGGTGTCAGAACAAAAAGAAAGAATTATATACCCTATACCCGATATTGATGAAGTTCTTTTCTCAATTAATTCTGATCCTGAATTACCTCAATCTTCAATAAGTTTATATTATAAATTTCCTATCCAAAAAATACAGACTATAAAAGACTATAAAGAAGAACTTGTTCAAAGTTTGTACAATGGTATGCTTAACAGCAGATTAAGTGAGTTAACACAAAATCCCGAACCCCCATTTTTATACGCATATTCAAGTAAGGGCAATTTTATAAGAAGTAAGAGCTTTTCTGTGCTTGGCGCCGTTCCTAAGGAAGATTCACTTTTATTGGCTCTTAAAAGCCTTTTAACTGAATCGGAACGAGTTCGTCAAAGTGGATTTACAGAAGCAGAATTGAATAGGCAAAAAGCAGAAATGTTAAGAGGATTGGAGGTCAGGTTCAATGAAAAGGAGAATACAAAATCAAACGTTTATGTAAATCAATATTCTTTACATTATCTTAATTCTAACCCAATACCGGGAATTGACTTTCAGTATGAAATAACAAAAACATTACTTCCGGAAATATCGCTGCAAGACGTAAATAAGGTTGCGAACACTCTATTTTCAGATAATAATTATGTAGTGCTTGTTTCTGTTCCGGAAAAGTTAGGCTTAATACTTCCGAGTGAGGAGGAACTAAGAAAAACGATCATAGAGGTAAAGAAAAATCGTTTAAGTGAGTATAAGGAAACTTTATCGAGTATTGCTTTAATTGAAACTCCGCTTAAAAAAGCAAACATAAACAGTGAAAATAAAGTAGAAGACCTTGGAATAACAGAACTGGAATTGGAAAATGGGGTTAGAGTAATCTTAAAACCAACGGATTTTAAGAAAGATGAAATAGTTTTTAGAGCTTTTAGCGATGGCGGTACATCACTTGTGAATGATGAGGACTATATCCCGGCAGCAACAGCAACTTCAATTGTTACACAAAGCGGTGTTGGTAATATGAATTTAATAGAGCTGCAAAAATTCTTGAAAGGAAAAGTCGTAAACGTTTCACCCTACATAGGTGAGCTTGCCGAGGGCTTAAATGGTTCTGTTTCTGTAAAAGACATAGAAACTATGTTCCAGTTAATTTATTTGAATTTTGTTTCTCCAAGATGTGATAGCAGCGCATTTCTTTCTTATAGAACAAGACTTGAAAACTATTTAAAAAATCGTGACAAGGATCCAGAGTTAGCATTTAGAGATTCAGTTAATTCTATAATTTCTCAATATCATCCGCGAAGAAAACCGTGGACTGCCGAAACTCTAGATAAATTAAACCCGCAGAAATCATTTGCTATTTTTAAAGATCGATTTGCAGATGCATCTGATTTTACTTTCATTTTTGTTGGCGCTTTTAGTGTAGATTCTATTAAACCATTAATACAAACATATCTAGGAAACTTGCCAGCAACCAACCGAAAAGAACATTGGAAAAATATTGGGGTGCTGGCTCCAAAAGGTATCATACGCAAAGAAGTTCTGAAAGGAATAGAAAATAAATGTATTGTTAATCTTATTTTTACAGGCGATTTTAATTGGGATCCTTGGGAGATTCACAAGTTTTCTGCAATGATTGATGTAATGAACATTAAATTACGTGAAGTTATTAGAGAAGAGATGAGTGGAACATATGGAGTTAGTGTAAATCATTCACTTCAGAAATTACCACTTGAAAAATATATGACAGCAATTTCGTTTGGTTGTAATCCTGATAGAGCTGATGAACTTATTAAAACAGTTTTTGACCAGATTGACAGTATGAAGTCAATTAGATTGGATGAAATATATTTAACTAAAGTTAAGGAAACTCAGCGGCGGGAGTGGGAAGAAAATCTTAAGGAAAATAATTTTTGGGTTAATAGATTATGGACATATTATTTATATGATTATGATCTTGAGGATTTTTTTGAATATGGAAAAAGAATTGAAAAATTAAATCCTGAGATCATCAAAAATGCTGTAAAAGAATATTTCAATATGGAAAATTTTATTCAAGTTGTTCTTAAACCGGAACAAAATAATTAGAAATATGAAAATCCAGATAAATGCCGCCAGTTAAAAAAATTGGTCTTTTGGGGGGATTAGTAACCTTCATCGTTATAATATTATTTATTGACTTAGATCCTTTGAACCCTGATGTTACCAAAATGGCTGCAGTTGCAACACTGATGGCAATATGGTGGATGACTGAAGCTGTGCCATTAGCTGCAACTTCATTACTTCCTATTATTCTCTTTCCAATTCTTGGAATACTTGATGGTGAGAAGACTTCAAGTTCTTATATAAACTCGGTAGTTTTTTTATTTATTGGCGGATTTCTTCTTGCTTTGGCAATGGAAAAATGGAATTTGCACAAAAGAATAGCTTTGAAAATAATAACATTTTTTGGAGCCAGCCTTAATGCTATAGTAATTGGATTTATGGCCGCAACTGCATTCATCTCTATGTGGATATCGAATACCGCTACTGCAATAATGATGCTGCCTATAGGATTAGCTGTAATTACAAAAATTGAAAATGAATTTGGAAAAGAAGTCACTCACAATTTCTCAGTAACACTTATGCTCGTAATTGCTTACGCATGCTCGCTTGGAGGGCTTACCACCTTAATTGGAACCCCAACTAATCTTGTATTTGTAAGAGTATTGAAAATCAGTTTTCCCAATTCACCATCAATTGGATTTGGAAATTGGATGTTACTAGGTATACCTATTGCTATTATTATGCTTTTGTTTACAGCCTTTTTGTTAACAAAAGTTTTCTTCAAGTATGATAAATCTTTAAAAATTAGACCGGATTTGATTGAAGAAGAATACAAATCTCTAGGTAAAATTGCTTTCGAGGAATCAATTGTTGCAATAGTTTTTTCTTTAACAGTTTTGCTTTGGATCTTTAGAACTGACATGAATCTTGGTTTTTTAGTTATACCAGGATGGGCGAAATTGTTTTCATTTTCTAATTACTTAAATGACGGTATAGTTGCTGTTGCAATGGCACTATTGCTGTTTATTATTCCGGCAAGTAAAAATGCAGATAATCAAAGGATGATTTTAGATTCAACCATTTTCAGTAAAGTTCCTTGGGGCGTGATTTTACTTTTCGGCGGCGGCTTTGCTATTGCAGAGGGTTTTACTTCAACGGGGTTATCACAATTTATCGGCTCTAAATTGCAGGGAATTACTCTCTTTTCACCAATAGTAATTGTTATTTTAACTGCATTTATAATTACATTTTTAAGTGAATTGACATCAAACACTGCGACTGTTCAGATGGTTTTACCAATTTTAGCTTCAGTATCAGTTGCTGCTCAAATAAATCCTTTATTACTTATGATAACTGCGACTTTTGCTGCTTCTATGGGTTTTATGCTTCCGGTAGCAACACCGCCTAACACAATTGCCTTTTCTAGTGAAAGACTTAAAATATTGGAAATGGTTAAAGCTGGATTTTGGATGAATATATTTGGAGTTGTTGTTATCAGCATACTTGTTTATTTACTCGGTACAGTTCTATTTAATCTAAATGAATTTCCAACCTGGGCAGTGACTGTGACAAAATGATTACCTGTATTTGAATTTTCACGTTGACACCTTCATGGGACTTTTTTAGATTAAGTAAGAATGAAAACTTTTAACTACAAAATTCTTAATATCGCAGTTATAATATTCACAATGCTTGTGATTACCACTTGCCGCGAGGAAGTCATTTCACCTCGAAATAATTCTGGGAATATTAACGAACCTTATAAATCAAGCATAAGAAATTCATACACGTTTATACTCAATGCCGAAAATTTATCACAATTAGTAGTTGACTATCCTACCATAAATTATTTTAGCAGCCGCATATTCATTTCCGTTCTAGATTATTCATCTGGTTCGTTTGAGGTAGTGCTTTTTACAAAATCGCGTGAAATTGTATATAGTACTAAACTAAGTGAAGAAAGCTCTGGCAAATATGCTTCCGTAGATGGTGTTCGGCCAGAAATAGTTGAGTTCAAGTTCAATAATTTTTCGGGCAAATTAAAATTTCAACTTACCGGCGTTCTATAAATTCCTATCCTTTTTGATAAATTTTATCTAAATATTTATTCTGTTCATCTCAAAAGTTTTTTTTGCTTATTTTATAAGCGTTAAACAAGATAAATTTTAATTAGACTAATCATAAAATGATTGCAAAGAAGTACAGAACAACAAAAAAGGGATTATCGCCAGGCAGTGCGGTTTTCACAGGAGACCAAAAACTTGATAAAGCATTAATTACAGTTTTCGAGTATGATGAAAATCATTTTCTGGAAAAGAAAATTGATGATTTAAAAGAAATAGAGCAGCTTTATGCCAAGGCGAAATGCTTTTGGATTAATCTCTCGGGATTGCATGACGTTAAAATAATCGAGGATGTATGCAAAATTTTTAGTATTCATTCTTTAGCCCTCGAAGACATACTTAATGTAAATCACAGCCCAAAAATAGAAGAACATGAAAATTTTCTTTTTCTCATCTTGAAGATGATTGATTTCAACAAATCAAATCAAGAGTTGAATATAGAACAAGTTAGTATGATTCTTGGAAAAAACTATGTAATAACATTTCAAGAAAATGTAGGTGATGTTTTTGATATTTTAAGAGATAGAATTAGAACAGCAAAGGGACGAGTAAGAACAGCCGGTCCCGATTATTTGATGTATCGGCTTTTAGATTCGATAGTTGACAATTACTTTATTACTCTTGAACATATTGATGATAAAATAGAATTGATTGAGGAAAAACTTTTGGAGGATTCTGAAGAATCATATTTAAAAGAAATTCATAAATTAAGAAAAGACATACTCAGGCTAAGACGAGCCGTATATCCAATGCGTGATATGGTTTACTATCTTCAAAAAGGGGAAAACCAATTAATTGAAAAACCTACTTTGGTTTTTACCAGAGATTTGTATGATCACATTGCAAATAATATTGAAACCATTGAAAATTATCGCGAAATAATAAATGGAGTTCTAGAAGTACATTTAACTAATGCAAGCCATAAGATGAACCAAGTAATTAAATTACTTACAATTATTTCAACTATTTTTATCCCGCTTACTTTTATAGTTGGAATTTACGGGATGAATTTTAATACCAGTGTAAGTGCCTATAATATGCCGGAGTTAAACTGGAAATACGGTTACTTGTTTATTATGATTTTAATGGTTGTGATTTCTCTTGGATTGGTAGTATTTTTTAAAAGAAAAAAATGGTTTTAATAGAATTTCTTAATTTTTAGTAAATTACAGAACCAGACGATTTGATAATGAGTTTTGGGGAAGTGTTCGCTGCTGTGCACAAACCGTTTCTTTCCCACATTTTGGTTTTTATTTAAAAATAATTCAATAATAAATAAATCAAAATTTTTAATTATTTATGCTGTTGTTTGCAAATGTAACCCAAAATTTCTTTTCCCAAAATGAAATGTCCACTCTTCGTAACAGGGATGATATTGAAGAAAAGTACAAGTGGGATCTCACTCACATTTACAAATCAGATTCTGATTGGGAACTAGACTTTAGCTATGTAGAAAACCAACTCCCTAAATTCGATCAATTCCAAGGCAAATTAAGCGACAGTGCGGAATTACTTTTAGCATGCTTAAAATTTCATGATGAAATTGGAATTAAACTCGACAAACTATCTTTATATGCAATGCTCTATAGAGATACTGACATGAAAAATCAAAAATCGCAGGCGATGTATGATAGAATCCAATCCTTATATGCAAAAACTGCAAGTATTAGTTCATTTGTTAATCCTGAGATTTTAAATATTCCGACAAATAAATTGGAACAAATGATAATCTCAAACCCTGAACTTAAGGTTTACAAACACTTCATAGATGATTTAATTAGAACAAAAAGTCACACACTTTCAAAAGATGAAGAAAAAATACTTGCTTTATCCGAAGAGATTACTTCCATTCCGTACGATGTTTATTCAATATTAACAAACGCTGATATTAGTTTCCCAAGAATTAACGATGAAAATGGAAATGAAATAGAAATTTCCCATTCACGATTTTACGCAGCAATGCATTCCAAAGATAGAGAATTTAGAAAGAGGGCCTTTAAAAATTATTTACAACCATATCAGAACTATGTTAACACATTTAACACAATGTTCAACGGGAATTTAAAATCTAAAATTTTTAGTGCGAAGGCACGAAAGTATAGTTCTGCGAAAGAAGCCTCGCTTAGCAGAAATAACATTCCACTTAATGTTTATGATAACTTAATTGAAACAACAAATAAAAATTTATATCCCTTGCACCGTTGGGCAGAGACAAAGAAGAAATTACTTCAAATTGATGAACTTCATCCGTATGATGTTTATGTTAGCATTTTTAATAATCTTGATGAAAAAAAATATACATTTAGCCAAGCTGCCGAATTAGTAACATCAGCATTACAACCTATGGGAGAAGATTACCTGCAAGTGCTTAAAATGGCTTTTGAAAATAGGTGGATTGATGTTTATGGAACAACATCAAAAAGAAGCGGTGCTTATTCCTCTGGAACCACATTTGGTATTCATCCATATGTTTTGCTTAACTGGGAAAATCTTCTGAATGATGTTTTTACTCTTGCACACGAAATGGGTCATAATATGCATTCTTATTTTACAGGACAAAACCAGCCATATCCATATGCAAACTATTCAATATTCCTGGCAGAAGTTGCCTCTACCTTTAATGAATCATTGCTACTTGATTATTTAGTGAAGAATGCATCTAACAAAACAGAAAAATTATATTTCATGGAAATATATTTAAATAATATTTCTGCTACCTTTTATAGGCAAGTAATGTTTGCAGAGTTCGAAAAAACTGTTTATGAAGAATTAGAAAAAGGGAATGCTTTAACCGTCGATTATCTAAGGAAATTGTACAAAGGAATTTTTCAAAAGTATTGGGGTGAAAGTATGGTTATTGATGTTGAAGAGGAATTTACATGGGCGAGAGTTCCACATTTTTATTATAATTTTTATGTATATCAATATGCCACCGGATTTGCTGCATCGCAAATACTTACACAAAAAATATTATGCAATGGTACTAAAGCTCGTGATAATTATTTAAATTTTCTTAAAGCTGGGAATTCTGATTATCCGATTAATATTCTAAAAAATGCTGGGGTGGATATGAATTCACCAGAACCAATTCTTTCTGTAACTCAGAAAATGGACTCCTTGCTGGATGAAATGGAAATTCTCTTAAATGACAATAATTAATAAACTTATTTTCATTAAACTTAACACTCTGATTTATTGAAAGGCTATTATGAAAGTTTACTCGAAAAAAGAATTGAATGATTACTTCTTATCTCTTACATACGATGATATAAGTTTGATACCAACGGAAATTTCGCAGATTAAATCGCGTACCGAAACATTAACCGGAAGTAATTTTTTAGGATTAGACTTATCTCTTCCAGTTATTTCAAGCCCAATGGATAGTGTTACGGGAGTGGAAATGACCAAGACACTATCAACTTTAGGATGTGTTGGAATTCTAAATCGTTTTGATTCATCCCTTGAAGAAGTGATTTCTTCTAATGATAAAGATGATTCTATTAAAATTGTTTCTGTTGCTTTAAATGCTTCTTATGAATTGCTTAAAAAAATTGCTGACCGGAATTTTATTGTGTGCATAGATACCGCGAATGCTAACAATCAAGAAGTTTTAAACAAAACGAAAGAGATTAAGAAGAATTTTAATTTGAAGGTTATAGTTGGAAATATAGCACACGGAGCTACATTGCAAAAATTAGAAGATTCGGGCGCTGATGCTGTAAGAGTGGGAATTGGAAGCGGCAGTGTTTGTACTACCTCTATTCAAACTGGTATTGGTATTGGGCAGGTATCTTCACTTCTAAATGTACTAATGGCTAGAGAAAAGCATAACCTTAAAATTAAAATAATTGCCGACGGTGGAATTAAAAGTTCGGGTGATGTGAGCAAAGCATTATCCTTAGGTGCAGATGCAGTTATGCTGGGTCGAATGCTTGCTGGAACTAGAGAAACTCCTGGTGAAGTAATAAAATACAATGGTCAGTTATGGAAAAAATATCGTGGTTCTGCATCATTTGGTGTTAAAATGCGTAATGAGTTTATTGAGGGTGAGGAAACTATGATTGGTTATAAAGGAACTGTCAAGAATGTAATCGATAGTATTTCAGATGGATTAAGAAGTTCTATGAGTTATATGAATTGCAAAAATTTAGCTGATTTTCAAAAAACTGATACATTTGCTGTATTAAGTAATAGCTCGTACTTGGAAAGATTACCCAAAATTTAATCTAACTAAACATTTTCTCGGTTCACTTTGTCAATTTTGAATGCCGGAATACAAAGAGAAATATATTCGCATGATTCATCAAATGGATTAGAATATCTTACTCTGCTGCCCTTCTTGATAAAAATTGATTGATTTTTTTCAAGTATTATTTTCAGATTATCTACCTCTATCATTTTTTTTCCAGAAAAAACATAGGTTAACTCATCAAATTCTGGGGTTTGAAATGGCTCACTCCACTTTGGCGGAGCAATCATATGTGCAAAACTAAAATCTCCAGCATCGATGCTGGCTTTGCCGAAATATTCCTCAATTAATTTGTTATCAGTAGTTGGTACTACAAATGGTTTGGTTTGAAGTATGAATTTATGGCTATTCATTTGAATCCTTATAATTCTTAATTCTTAGTGAATTACTAATTACAGTTACAGAGCTTAAGGACATTGCCAAAGCTGCAAACATTGGGTTAAGTAATCCGAATGCAGCTAAGGGAATACAAATTACATTATAAAAGAATGCCCAAAATAAATTTTGTTTAATTGTTTTTATTGTTTTTGTTGATATGACTATTGCTGAAACTAATGCGTTCAAGTTATTTCTCATTATAACAATTGAACTGCTTTCAATTGCAATGTCAGTTCCGGTTCCAATTGCAATCCCAACATCGCTTTGTGCTAAAGCTGGTGAATCATTAATCCCATCGCCAACCATTGCAACCAATTCATTATTTTTCTGATACTTTTTCACTACATCGGCTTTATACTCAGGCAGAATCTCAGCTTCAAAAGTATCTATACCAATTTTATCAGCAACACGTTTTGCATTTCGCACATTATCGCCAGTAAGCATAACAATTTGCATACGCATTGCTTTTAATTTATTTATTACATCAGCTGCGTTTTCTTGAATTTCATCATCGAGCCACAAAATACCTTTTATTGTTTTATTGATTGCCACGTAAATAGTCGTCCCTCTTTGATCTTCCATTTCAGTTACCCTAGGCAATTGTGAAATAGAAAGCTCTTCCATAAATGAAAAATTTCCTACTGCGACTTCAATATTTTTTATTCTGCCAAGAATACCTTTACCAATGGAGTTGTGAAGAAGTTCGCTGTCTAGTAAAGAAATATTCCTCTGTTTTGCTGTATGCACAATAGATTCTGCAAACGGGTGTTCAGATCTTTGTTCAACAGAAGCAGCGTACTGTAGTAATTCATTTTCACTAATACCGTCTGCATCTATTCTATTCAGAACCGGCTTTCCTTTAGTTAAAGTTCCTGTTTTATCAAATATTATTGTAGAAATTTTATGTGCTCTTTCTAAACTCTCTCCATCTTTAATTAAAATTCCTAACTGTGCAGCTTTCCCAATGCCAGCAATTATTGCTGTTGGTGTTGCTAAACCTAAAGCACATGGACAAGCAATAATAAGTACTGATACAAAATTTATTAACGCAAAGCTAAATGACAGACCTGCGATCATCCAGAAAGCAAAAGTGATTACTGCAATAGCAATTACAGTAGGAACGAATACTGAAGCAACTTTATCAGCCAAGCTTTGAATTGGAGCTTTAGATCCCTGGGCTTCCTCAACCATACGTATTATTTGTCCAAGTAATGAATTATCTCCAGTTGCGGTTACTCTAAATTCAAAGTAGCCTAATTTATTTATTGTTCCTCCAATAACTGAAGATCCTATCTTTTTTTCAACAGGAATACTTTCGCCGGAAATCATTGATTCATCAATTATGGATTTACCAAATAATACAACTCCATCAGCAGGCACTTTCGTTCCGGGTTTAACAATTACTATATCGCCAACCTTCAATTGGTCCAAGGGTATGCTAATTTCATTTTCGCCTTCCTTTACCAGCGCTGCTTCGGGTTTTAGATTAATTAATTTTTTTATTGAAGTACCGGTTTTGGTTTTTGCTTTTGCTTCCAGCCATTTCCCTAATAAAATCAAAGTAATTATCACTGCAGCCGTATCAAAATATACATGTGCGGCTTGAGCATTGTCATGAAAATAATGTGGAAATAATGCTACCGCTGAACTATATATGTACGCTGATCCAGTTCCTAAAGCAACCAATGTATTCATGTCAGCCGTAAGATGTTTCAAATTCGTAATAAACATTTTGAAGAATCTTTTTCCGGATATGAATAAGACCGGAGTTGTGAGAATTAGAAGAATTTTATTTATGTCATCAGGAGTTAATTTCAATAATTGGGTGAATCCTTCCCAAAGCATCCCCATGTTTAATATTACAATAGGAATTGTTAACAAAAGTGAAAGAAGTAAATTCCAAGATAAGCTTGAATCTTTTGTGTTAACATTTGTCTTTGAAGGATTAATTTGCTTGCCTTTTTTTTCTGTATTTTGTGGTAAATGAATTTTGTAACCTGCATCCTCAATAGCTTCAATTAATTTATTAGGATCTAATTGTCCCTTTTTATACTCGATCAATGCTTTCTCGGTTGCAAGATTCACAGAGACGTTTTTTACTCCCTCAAGTTTCTTTATGGATCTTTCAACTCTGGCAACACAACTTGCACAAGTCATACCTTCTATTGGCGCAATGATTTTCTCAGTATTATCGTTTACTTGGTTCATTAAATCTAATCCTTTTTAATTAAGATGATTCTTCAGTTTGCATCAGACAGCATTTTAAAACCCGCATTAGTGATTGCCTCATTTAGATGTGAGGGTGTAATTTTCTTCTCATCATATTCAATATGTGCTGACCCAATTTTAATATCTAAGATTTTCAGATCTAATTTTGATAATTCTTTTCTCAACGACATGACGCAGTGCTGACAGGACATCCCCTCTATATTAAGTAATTTGGTTTGCATTCTCATTCCTTGTTTTAAAATATGAATAGTTTATAAATTAACTTCAAAGTTAAAATGAAATTTGTTTAGTCAAAATTCAATTTTTAGATAAGAAAAGATTTTGTTCCGAATGAGGTTAAGGAGTCCTTGATTATAGAATATTCGGTAAGCGTAATGTTGTTATGTAGAACTTTCTTGGCAATGTTTTAACATTGCCAAGAAAATTGAAAAATTTCTAGATGAGTTTGGTAGAATTGGTATTATTCGCTAATTGAAATTTTTATACCAGTTTAGATTATTATGTAAATAATATCTTGGATTGCGTTCTGGATTATAAATGGCATTAATCTTAGTTCTAATTCTTTCAACTCTGTGCTTGTCTTCCTCATTTGAGTTGGTAAGAATTGTATTATGCATGTTCATTTCAATCTCTCGATTGTTTTTGTAAGCAAACTTTCCAGCCATTTTAAATACACCCTCCACATGATTTAAGTATTTTTAAATTTTCTGTTGCTTAATTCCTGCCTAACTTAATCGAGCGTAGGCAATAATAAAACCACAATGAAAACTGACACTAAGGAACTTGTACGGATTTTGAGATAATAGTTGTAGATTCAATTATTTCCTTAGAATTAATCACTACGCATAGAATTAGCCAAGTATCGTACCAATTAAAAATCGTGCATAATTTGTAATTCCTTAAAATTAATAATGAGGTAAAATGAGAAATACCTCAATTTGATACTTATCGGCAGAATGTTGGGAGTATGTTGAGGTGCTGCAAAAATTGTTTTTATTTATTGTTTTTAATATTTTTAACTCCTTAAAAAATAATGACTTATAAAAATTCAATTTCTAAGGAAGAATTATGACAAAGGCAGATATAGTTGATAGGGTAGCGTTAGGAACAGGTTTGACTAAACTTGAAACTGAAGCCATAATCGAGGGATTTTTTAAAACAGTTATTGAGGCTTTGCGTGAAGGTAAAGGGATAGAGATTAGAGGGTTTGGAACTTATAAGGTTAAAAAGAAAAGAGCTCGTCAAGCAAGAAATCCAAAAACCGGTGACCAAGTTTTTGTGCCAGAACACTTTGTTCCAACATTTAAGTTTTCAAAGGATTTTAAAGATTTAGTAGATAAAGGAATGAAATCGAATAAAAATGGATAGGATTTGTCAAGAATGTGGAATCAGATTGGAACAAGAATATAATTTCTGTCCTAATTGTGGTTCCTCGATCAAGAAGTCGTTTGCAAATAATTCTGATTCGAGTGAATTAAAAAATACCGATGTGGTTATTTGCAGTAATTGTGGTGAAGAAAACTCAAAAGATATTTTAGCCTGTATTTCCTGTGGCGCAAAACTAAATACTAATAGAGAATCAGTAAAAACTAAGATTGAAAAAACAAAAAGGGATGAAATCCGAAAACCCGCTAATCGTAATACTTCTCAAAAAACTAAGATTAAAAATTCTCCACCATCAACGTCAGCATCCACAAAATATTTAGAAAAGAAGAAAATATATTTTTTTGTAGGTATCGCAGTATTGCTTGTAATTCTAATAATTTTATTATCTGGAATCTTGGATCTATCAAGTCCAAGCAGACAAAATATTGCCGAGGAAGTTTCGGAGCAGAGCTCCGGAATAGATTTGAGTGCCATTTCTAAAATTAATGATCTGAAAGGTTATGTTGAAAAAAATCCTAATGATGCGAATGCAATTCTTGATTTAGCTAATTTAAGATTTGATTCAGGCTTTTTTGAAGATGCATCTGAAAATTATCAACAATATTTAGAGTTAGTTCCGAAGAATGCAGATGCACGTATTGACATGGCTGTGTGTTATTATAATCTTCAACAATTTGATAAAGCAGAAACGGAAATCATAAAAGCTTTAGAGTTCTCTCCTAATCATCAAACTGGATATTTGAACTTGGGAGTTGTTTATTTAGCAAAACAAAATTTGGAAAAAGCAAAGGAGTGCTTTAACAGAGCAGTTAATATTGATCCAAACTCTGAAATTGGAAAAAAAGCAAATTCATTATTACAAACTCATTAAACTGTATTGGAGGTAAAAAATGCCTTGCGGCAAGAAAAGAAAAAGACATAAAATGTCTACTCATAAACGGAAAAAAAGACTAAGAAAGAATCGTCATAAAAAGAAATTGAGATAGTATTTCATTATCTGTGTATTTATTTAAAAGCCAACTTAGCTCAGCTGGTAGAGCAGCTCATTCGTAATGAGCAGGTCGCCGGTTCGATTCCGGCAGTTGGCTCTATTAAGCTTGTACTTCTCTTCCTGCTAGTTAGTTTAATTGCCTTTCTTCTTTTACTCGTTCACTTAAAAAAGTCACTTTAAATCTTTGGCTTCCACAAAAGTCTTACCTTACAGTAGCTTCATTCAGCAAGAAATTTAAAATTTGCTTACCAATTGATGGTGCTGAAGTGGTAAAAAAATAAAAAAAAAGCTTGACTTTAGAGGGAAAATTCCATTATTTTGGGACATGGTGGGGAAAAGTGGTGAAAATTTCCAAATAAGGATTAAAAAAATGTTTAGTGGCTCATTTTTGTACACACTCGATTCAAAAAATCGACTAAGTATTCCGGCAAAATTAAGAAAAAATCTTTTGCCTGAATCTAAAGATTCGTTTGTTATTACTCAAGGATTAGGCAATTGTCTTGATCTTTATCCTCAAGATGAGTGGCAAAATATTATTAAGCGACTTAGACAATTAAATCAATTTGATCCCAATGAACGAAAATTTACTAGAATGTTACTTCAAAATGCTATCGATGTTGAAATGGATAACCAGGCAAGAATAATTCTGCCACAAAATCTTATTCAGTTGGCGAACATCGAGAAAGAAGTATTTATACTTGGATCGCTTGATAAAATTGAATTATGGAATCCCAAAATTTATAACGAGTACATCTCCAATTCACCTGATAATTATGAGCAACTTGCAGCCAAGGTGATGATGGGTAAATGAGCAGTAAACATGTTCCAGTTTTATTAAAAGAAAGCCTTGAATTTTTGATAACAAATAAATCTGGAACTTATTTTGACGGTACAGTTGGTTTTGGAGGGCATGCAGAGGGGATTCTCAAATTGTTGAACAATGATGCAAAGTTAGTTGCTGTTGATGTTGATTAAAATGCTTTTAACTATTCTAAAAAAAAATTTGATAAAGATATAAGAGTGAAACTATACAATTATAATTTTCAACGAATTGACACTATATCGAAAATAGAATCTTCAGAATTATTTGACGGTGTTTTTGTTGATTTAGGTGTATCATCATTTCAACTTGATGATCCTTCTGCGGGTTTTACTTACAGGCGTGAAGCAAATTTAGATTTGAGAATGGATAAAACAAGAGTGCTAAGTGCATCTGAACTTATTAATACTTTTAGTGAAAAAGAAATTGCAAATATTATTTATAAATACGGTGAAGAAAAAAATGCGAAAAAAATTGCCGCTGCTATTTGTGAATCTAGAAAGCTTAAGAAAATTAGTACTACAACACAGTTGTATGAGATAATTTCTAAAATTACTTCGCAAAGATTTTTGTTAAAAACTTTATCAAGAGTATTCCAGGCATTTAGGATTTATGTGAATAATGAGTTAAGTGTTTTGGAAGACTTTATACCAAAAGCCGTTAATCTCTTAAAAAAAGGGGGGAGGATAGTAATATTAACATATCATTCCCTTGAAGATAGAATTGTTAAAGAGATGTTCAGATACGAAATGCTGGAGTGTATTTGTCCCAATGATTATCCTATTTGCACTTGCGGTAAAAAGTCTCGATTAAAATTACTGACAAAAAAACCGGTTGTACCTGCTTATGAAGAGATACTGATTAATCCTCGAGCAAGAAGTGCTAAATTAAGAGCTGCCGAACGTATATGAAAAAAATCTCAAGAATAAAAAAAATAGTCTACATCTTTTTTACGTTATTCGTATTTGGCTCATTCATTGTTACTTATGTTGCTATCAAAAAAAAGTGCGAAGATTTAGTAAAGCAAATAGTTTTAACTGAAGAGGAACTGGAAGATAATAATGTACGTAAGAACCATTTAATAGCTCGTTACCAAAATCTAGCTTCTGAAGAAAGAATTATTTCTATTGCAACATATGAACTTGGTATGGTAATAGAAGATCCTCCCATAGAGATTGTCACTTTAGATGCAGAACAAATTTCAGAATTGCATAACCTTGTTCAGGAGAGTTATGATTAATTCGAGAGTATTTTGGATTCTAATTGGTACATCAATTTTTTTCATTTTGCTTTTAGTAAAACTATTTGATCTTCAAGTTTTACAGAATGATGAGTACGATTTTTATGCAAAGAGACAACAGAATAGGAGTGATCTAATTAAAGCTGAAAGGGGTTTAATCTATGATAGGAACAATATCCTTCTGGTGTACAATCGAAATGATATTTCATTTTTGCTAGATAAAAATGCTTTTAAACCAAAGGAAATTACAACGGTTACTAAAAAACTTTCTTCATTATTTAAGAACAAACCATCTTTTTATAGGCAGTTGCTTGAAAGTAAATCACGTACAGTTTGTGTTGAGAGGAAAGTTCCAAAAGAAAAAAGCTTGCTGTTAAGAAATCTTAACTTGCCAGCTTTGTATGTTAAGGAGGATCCAACAAGGATATATCACTATAATTCGTTGGCTTCCCACATACTCGGTTATGTAGATGACCAGATGAATGGAGTAGATGGTATTGAGAGTTTCTTTAATGATGCATTAAAGGGTGAAGACGGGATTCGCCAAGTAGAAAGAAGTGCAGGCGGCAGAATGATTACTGTAAGCGAGGAAAATACAAAACCCGCTGTTCCTGGTTTGAACATTCAACTCACCATCGATAAAAAAGTACAGGCAATCTTAGAAGAAGAATTATTAACTGGGATAAAGCGCTATGAGGCTGCCTCTGCAACCGGAATTATATGAATCCTAAAAACGGAGAAATTTTAGCTCTTGCTAATGCAGGTGATTATGATCCGAATAGTTATTCGGAATATGATGACTTCAATAGAAAAAATAGATGTATAACAGATGTATATGAACCTGGGTCTACAATGAAGGCTATTACTCTGGCAGCGTTGTTAGATCAAGGACTTTGTAAGGAAAACGAAATAATTAATGTTGAAAATGGAGTTTATAAGTTCAGAGACAGAATAATTCGAGATACTCATAAACATCAGAAGCTTACAGTTCAAGGAATCTTGGATCAATCCAGTAATGTTGGAATGACAAAACTAATTCAAAGAATTGATGATGAACTGTTGTATAAATATTTACGTGGATTTGGTTTTGGGACATATACTTCCATCGAACTTCCTGGAGAAGTCAAAGGAACCTTAAAGAAACCATCCGAATGGTCACTTGTCAGCAAAACATTTATGTCTTTTGGTTATGAACTAACTGCGACACCGCTTCAGCTTATTACCGCTTTTAGTGCATTAATAAATGGCGGCATATTATACCAACCACAAATTGTTAAAAAGTTGATGAATTCAGATGGCGAAACAAAGTTGGAATATCAGCATAGGGAAGTTAGAAGAATTATCGCGCCACAAACATCCGATAGAATGAGGACTTTATTAGCCTCTGTGGTTGAGAATGGCACAGCCCAAAATGCTAAACTAGATTTTATTGCTGTTGGCGGAAAAACAGGTACATCCAAAATTATTGAGAATGGTAAATACTCTGAGTCTAATTACAATTCTTCATTTATAGGGTTTTATCCTGTAGAAGATCCACAAGTTGTTTGTCTTATACTGCTAAATTCTCCTAAAGTAGGAGGTTATGGTGGATTAGTGGCTGCTCCAATCTTTAAAGAAGTAACTAAGCGAATCTTATTGAATATTCATGAATCACTTGAAAATATTCCTGACTCTTATCAGAAAAATGATGATGTTAAATTCATTAAGGCAAAAAACATTGAGGAACCTAAAACTACTATAACAAGAAGCTTGTCACATAACATGCCCGAAAATAATAATGCACCTGCAAATAAAGTTATGCCTGATTTAAAGAATCGTTCAATACGAGAAGCATTAGTTATACTAAGCAGTTTAGGAATTGATTATAAAGTATCTGGATCTGGAAAAGTTATTTCGCAAAGCATTCTACCGGGTTCAAGGGTTAAAAAGGATATGGTCTGTAAAATTTTATGCACAGAAATAAAGAATAAGGTGCTGGCAAATTAATGGATTTATCTACCTTACTAGATAGAGTGAAAACCATCCAAGTTGTCGGTGAAATTTCACGAGAAAGCATAAGTGGCATCCATTACGATTCAAGAAAAGTAACTAGGAATTCAATCTTTGTTGCAATTAAAGGATTTAAGATTGATGGTCACAAATTCATTTCAGATGCAATTAGCAGAGGTGCTATTGCAATTGTTGTAGAGGATAATGACGCATTCCCCGATGATGCAATTACACGGCAAGATGCTGCAAAAATTCTAGTAAAGAATAGCAGAGAAGCTCTTGCTGAATTATCAAATTCATTTTTTGATGAACCATCAAAGAAAATTAAACTTGTTGGAATAACTGGCACGAATGGAAAGACGACAACATCGTATTTTCTAAAATCTATTTTTGAAGTTGCTGGGTACAAAGCTGGATTAATTGGTACTATATCTAATTTTATAGGCAATACTTCAATTGCTTCTTCGCTTACTACTCCAGAATCAAATGACCTCAATTCGCTTTTCAGTGAAATGTATAATCAGGGCTGTAAATATGCGGTAATGGAAGTTTCGTCGCATTCACTTTTATTAAAACGAGTTCATAATATTTCTTTTTCAGCTGCCATTTTTACAAACCTTACTCAGGATCATTTAGATTTTCATGAGAATATCGAAGGTTATTTCCAAGCAAAAAAAATCCTATTTGATAATTTAGGATCAAATGCATCTGCACTTTATAATGCTGATGATATTAAAGGTTCTGAAATTATTAAAGACAGTAATGCTGCAGTTTATTCTTATGGTATTAAGGATTCAGCAGATTTTAAAATGCAAAATATTCAATTCGATTTGAATGGAACTTCCCTCATTATCAGGCATAAAAATTCCGAATATAATATTTCAACAAGCTTTATTGGTGATTTCAATGCTTACAATGCTTGCTGTGCTTTTTCCACAGCAGCAATTCTGGGTTTTAATCCACAGATAATAATAGATGGTATAAGGAAAACCCCGCAAGTACCAGGAAGATTCGAAGTTGTTGGATTAGGTAATAAAAAAGTAATTATAGACTATTCACACACTCCTGATAGTTTAGAAAAAGCTCTTTTAGCCATTAGGAAAATGGTAAAAACAGAAAAGCCTGTTTATACAGTGTTCGGATGCGGAGGAGATAGGGACAAGACCAAGCGGCCAATCATGGGTAAAATTGCCAGCGAAATATCCGACAAAGTCATTATTACTTCTGATAATCCTAGAAGTGAAGATCCTTTAAAAATAATGAACGAAATTAAAGCTGGTATTTCCAAAGCAAATTTCACCATGATTGAGAGCAGGGAGGACGCAATAAAAAATGCCATTAAGTTTTCGGAAGATGATGCTGTAATTCTAATTGCTGGTAAAGGGCACGAAACTTACCAAGAAATTAAAGGAATAAAAAACCATTTCTCAGATAAAGAAGTGGCAGAAAAGTATTTGAATTTATGAAACAAGTGTCTTTAACCATACAAGATTTTTTCCAGTTAAGTAATGCAGTGCTGTATGATGCTGATAAATTTAAGCCTATTACAAAGGTTTCAATAGATTCGAGAAATGTATCAAAAGGTTCCTTATTTATAGCAATTAAGGGAGAAAAATTTGATGGGCACGATTTTATTAACGAAGCTATTAAAAAAGGTGCTAATCTAGTATTAATAAATGAAAACAAACTTAACTCTTTTCAACATTTAAAAATTCCGATTATTACAGTTAAAAATACAACTTTAGCACTAGGTGAGATTGCAGCTGTCTGGAGAAAAAAGCTAAGAACTAAAATAATTGGATTAACAGGAAGTGCTGGAAAAACAACAACAAAGGAAATGATTTTTAATCTGTTAAGTGAAAAATATAGTGTTAATAAAACAGCTGCCAATAATAACAATCATATTGGCGTACCTTTAACATTGCTTAGCACTACTAATAAACACGATTACTTAGTTCTAGAACTTGGAACTAATCATTTCGGTGAGATTAAGTATTCTGCAGAAATTGCTCTTCCCGACTATGCATTAATTACGAACATCGGTAATTCTCATTTAGAGTTTCTAAATAATAAGAAAGGTGTGTTAAAAGAGAAATCATTTTTGTTTGAAGCAACAAAATCAATAAATGGAACATTGCTCATTAATAATGAAGATCCATTACTCCGGATGAAAAATGAAAACTATAAGAAAAGAATAACTTTCGGAATAGAATGTAATGCAGATGTAAAGGGAAGAATTGAAAAATTTACGACGGATGGAAAACCGGTTATTACTGTGTCGTACAAAGGGAAATCTGAAACATTTGAAATACCATTTTATGGGGAACAAGGTGCCAAAAATTTTCTAGCAGCAGCAACTGTTGCATTAACCGTTGGATTACGATTTAAAGATATTAAGAAAAGTATTAAGAAATTCAAACCAGTTGAAAAAAGATTAGACATCAGAAAATTAAAAAACTTTGTGATCATAAATGATACTTATAACGCTAATCCTGAATCTATGAAACTGTCGCTGGAGTTATTAGCTAAAATTAGTATTTATAAAAATCGCATTGCAATTTTAGGTGATATGTTCGAATTAGGAAGTAAGAGTAAAGTACTTCATGAAGCATTATCCAGAGTGGTTTTAAAGAATAAAATTGACCGAGTTTACTTAATTGGTAAAGCGATGAAATACTTGCATAAAAAGTTAATCAACAAAAAGGTTGAATCTTATCATTTCGAAAATCGTGAAAGCTTTAAAGAATTTTTAATTCACGAGTGTTTAACAAATTCGGTAATACTAATAAAAGGTTCACGCGGTATGAAGATGGAAGAATTTACAGAATCAATCATTTCACATTATAAGGGTAATTCAAAATGAACCAAGAATACTACCTCACTGATCATTATCAAAATGCTAAAAGTGGTGTAATTGTTTGGTTGTCAATTATTATCGGAGCAGTATTCGTTTTAATATTTTTATAAAGATTTTTTGAAGACAGCATAATGCTCTATTATCTATTTGAATATATTAACAAAGTATTCAATCCACCCGGATTCGATATCTTTAGATTTTTAACGTTTAGATCGGCACTGGCTGCAATAACAGGTTTGCTATTAGCCTTATTACTTTCACCTAGAATTATTATGATATTAAAACAAAAGCAAATAGGCGAAGCAAAGAAAATTGATGGTCCTAAATCGCATTGGTCAAAAGCTGGTACTCCAACAATGGGTGGAATAATTGTGCTGTTATCTGTTTTTGTTCCGGTAATTTTATGGGCTGATGTAAAAAGCATTTACATAATACTAATTGTTTTTGGTACACTTGTTTTAGGCGGGGTTGGATTTTTAGACGACTATCTGAAAGTAATTAAGAAATTGCCAAATGGATTAATTGCCCGTTATAAATTAATCGGTCAAATAATTGTAGGATTAATTATTGGATCAGTAATTTATTTTTCTCCTCAGTTTGAAAATATAAATTCGATAACAACAGTTCCATTTCTTAAAGATTTCAATTTTGATTTCTCATATTTATATATCCCGGTAATTGTTTTTATAATCACCGCAACATCAAACGCTGTTAATTTAACAGATGGACTCGATGGACTTGCCATTGGAATTATAGCAATCGTAATGATTGCACTTGCTATCATAAGTTACGTTAGTGGAAATGCCATATATTCAGATTATTTGAATATTATTTATTTGCCAGGGTCTGGTGAACTTACAGTATACGTAGCGGCACTTGTTGGGGCATCATTAGGCTTCCTTTGGTACAATTCCTATCCCGCACAGGTTTTTATGGGAGATACTGGATCGTTAGCACTCGGAGGTGCTTTCGGAATTCTTGCAGTATTAATTAAAAAAGAATTACTTCTTCCAATACTTGGAGGCATCTTTTTTCTTGAAACAATTTCTGTGATAATGCAGAGATTGTACTTTAAATACACGAAGAGAAAATATGGTGAGGGCAAAAGAATTTTTAAGATGGCGCCTATTCATCATCATTTTGAAATGCTTGGCTGGCCAGAACCTAAAATTGTTACTAGGTTCTACATCATTGCAATTATTCTAGCTATTATCAGTTTAACATCATTTAAGATTCGTTGATGAATATAAGTGGGAAAAAAATATCGATTGTCGGTGCAGTTAGAAGTGGAATTGGAGCTGCTAAACTAGTTAAGCAATTAAATGGAGTTCCATTCGTGAGTGATGCGAATGAAAATGAAAAGATAAAAAACTCCATCAAAACTTTAGAAACACTGGCAATTAAATATGAAATTGGAGGTCATTCCAATAAAGTTTTTGATTGTGATTTAATGGTTGTAAGCCCAGGTGTTCCTCTGGACTCTGACGTTATCAACACTGCAAAATCTAAAGGTATTAAACTAGTAAGTGAGCTTGAATTAGCTTCATTGGTGTGTAAAGGAAAAATTATTGCTATTACAGGTACAAATGGCAAAACCACAACAACAAGCTTATGTGGCCATCTTTTTAACATTTGTGGCGTAAAAACTTACACTGCTGGAAATATTGGGCTGGCATTTTCCGAAATTGCTCTTAATGTACAGGAGGATGAGTTTGCTGTTATCGAGGTGTCCAGCTTTCAACTGGATTTGATCGATAAGTTCAAACCAAAAGTTGCGGTTATTTTAAATATTACTCCAGACCATTTGAATAGATATGAAAATAATTATCAGAATTATATCAATTCAAAACTTCGAATTTTTGAAAATCAAAACGATAAGGACTTCCTAATTATAAACAAAGATAATGAAGTGCTGGTGAATTCAATTAAGGAACATAAAAGTACAGATTTATATTTCTCCTTAAATAAACCTCAGCAGAATGGTGCATCTATTAATGGTGAAGATATTGTTTATCTTAAAAATGGTGCAGAAGAATTCCGATGTAAGATATCAGATATAAACCTCCGCGGCGAACATAATTATGCAAACGCAATGGCGGTTATAATCGCAGCTAAAATCTTTGATTTTGATAATCAGAAAATCATTGAAGGTTTAAAGACATTTAAAGGAGTTGAACATCGACTTGAGTTTGTTCGCGAGTTGGACGGTGTAAAATATATCAATGATTCAAAAGCAACTAATGTTGATTCGGTTTGGTATGCATTGAGAAGTTTTGATCAACCGATTTATTTAATACTTGGTGGACAAGATAAGGGAAATGATTATGATCAAATTAAGGAATTGGTTCTGAACAAAGTTAAAAAGATTTATGCAATTGGTTCTTCATCGGAAAAAGTCTTCAATTATTTTCATCATGATGTTAAAGTTGAAATTAAACATTCCTTAGAGGATGCAGTTACAGCAGCTAGCAGCGAAGCAAGAGAAAATGATATTGTACTGCTGTCACCAGCATGTGCAAGCTTTGATATGTTTAATGATTACGAACACCGAGGCAGAGTTTTTAAAGAAGCAGTAAATAAATTGTAAATGAAAAAGTCAGCTTTTTTAATAGTATTAATAAGTGTATCCCTTTCTATTTTGGGTTTAGCGTTTGTTATGAGTGCAAGCAGCACCTATAGTAATGTTAAATTTGAAAATCTTTTCTATTTATTTAATTCGCACATTTTCCGTGTTGCACTTGGATTATTTTTCCTTATTGTATTTTCAATTATTCCTTATGAAACTTATAGGCATATTAGTAAAGGATTGATATTACTTATTACTGCTGTTCTGATCTATACATTACTATTTGCTCCTCAGATAAAAGGATCGGGAAGGTGGATAAATCTTGGTCCTATTAATTTTCAACCTTCAGATTTAGCTAGACTCTTTTTAATAATTCACTTGGCTGTGTTGATTGAAAGGAAAGGTAATTCAATTCAAAACCAAAAGGAATTATTCCTTCACTTATTCTTTTGGGTAATAATTATTGCGGGGCTAATACTATTTCAACCAAACATAAGCAATGGTTTGATTGTAATTTTTGTTTCATTGTCAATGTTCTATGTAGGCGGTGCAAAAATTAAACATATCATGTTAACTGCATTGGGAGGCATTTTTGCCGCTGGAACAATCGCGATAATCTTTGAGCATTCAAGAAAACGTATATCAACTTTTCTTAATAGCGTATTTAATGGTGGTAGTATTAATGATCAAGTGAATCAAGCATTATTAGCGCTTGGCAGCGGAGGATGGTTGGGCCAAGGAATTGGTAATAGTAAGCAAAGTAATTTATTCCTTCCAGAATCTTACGGCGATTTTATTTTTGCAATTGTTGGCGAGGAACTTGGATTTGTTGGTGCCGCGCTTATAGTAGTTGGTTATTTTTCAATCTTTGTGGCTGGAATAATTG
>JACAFC010000120.1 GCA_013388515.1 Ignavibacteriaceae bacterium
ATCGATGTTTGCCGCGCGGGCTATGCAGCATATCTATTTTAAACTGCTTCAAAAAATTATTGACGCTGAGTACAACGTCTATCAAAAAAATATTAAGGTTTCCAGCTTTGAAAAAGTTGGAATTGCGGTTGGAGTTTGGGCTAAGTACAGCTTAGTTTATTAATGAAAAAGTGCATTGTTATCGGGGGCGGATTTGCTGGTCTTACCTCCGCAGCTTACCTTGTAAATTCAGGATGCAAAGTTGAATTGATTGAAGCTTCACCTAAGCTTGGGGGAAGAGCTTATTCATTCCTTCATAAAGAATCGGGTGAAATAATTGATAACGGGCAGCACTTGTTAATGGGCTGTTACATAGAAACTTTGAAACTGCTAAAGCTGATTAATGCACTGGATAAAATTGAAATTCAAAAACGGCTTGAAGTAAAATTTCTAAAACCCGGGTTTGAACAGCACGAGCTAAAAACTTCATCAGCGTTTTACCCAATTAATTTTGCTGCTGCAGTTTTAAGATATTCGGCAATTTCATTTTCGGAGAGGTTATCAATTCTCAAATTCTTTCTCAAGCTTCCATTTTTATCAAAGCATGATCTCGAAAAAAAATCGGTTGAAGAACTGCTTATCCGTGAGAACCAAAGTGAAAATGTGAGGAAAGCACTTTGGGAAATTGTAAGTGTTGGTGCTTTGAATACAAGTCTTAAAAAAGCATCGGCAAAAGTTTTTACGGATGTTCTAAAAGAAATCTTTCTTAAAGGGAATGATGGATCGAGATTAGTGCTGCCTAAAGTAGGTTTAAGCCAAATGTTCTGTGAACCGGCAAAACAATTTATTGAGGATCATGGCGGAAAAATTTATCTCTCGGAAAAAGTTGAGAAAATAAAAGTTGAAAAAGGGAATGCTGTTGAGCTGAGTACTAACGAAAGAAAAATCATTGAATTTGATTATGTGATCTTCGCTGTTCCGTTCTATTCAGCTAAAAAGTTTCTTCCATCCATCGGTGCCGCAGATTTCATTCCGCAATACTCTTCAATTCTTAATGTTCACGTTTGGCTAGCTCAAAATAAGTTTGATGAAAACTTTTATGGGCTGATAGATTCAAAACTGCATTGGGTTTTTTGTCATGGTAAACGAATTAACTGTGTCATCAGCGATGCTGATTATCTTTTGCTTCTCTCAGACGAAGAAATTATGAACATGATTTACACTGAACTTGAAAACTATCTGAACATAAAAAGGGAAGAAATAACAAGGTATTTAATTTTGAAAGAAAAGCGCGCTACTTTCATTCCTTCGCGGGAAATACTAAATAATCGCCCGGACACCCAAACTGAAGTTAAAAATCTTTTCCTTGCCGGTGATTGGGTGAATACCGGATTGCCATCTACAATTGAAAGTGCGGTGAAGAGCGGAAGAATGGCGGCGGATGCGGTTGCGAGTAGGTTAGAAGCGAGAAGCTAGAAGCTAGAAGAAAGAGTGAGTTATTTAGCTTTTACTAGTATTTTAAGGTGTGTATTTTCAAGTGTTAAACTTAAACTGAGATAGGAATAATTAATGAGTTCGTTTTCTTGTCCGCATTTAAATACAGAAACAACTTACTGTAATAAACTTAATGTTGATTGCATTCCCGGAAGGAAAGGTTGTGTCTTGGCCGGTAAATATCAGTTTGCCGTACCGGCAGAAGAACGAATTAAGAAAAACGAATTCTCTAAAAAGGATAAACCTAAAAAACGCTAATAAAATATTTCTCATTATAACTGCATACATTCATTTTCTTCAACTCTCAGCTTTGATTTTTACCTTTGCAAATCCTAAGTTTTAGTCGGTGATAATGCCATGCTTCTATATTTACCTTCTGGCGGGGATCTGTGATGGGAGTACAGAGTAGATTCGTAAAACTGCTGCATAAAAAACTAAGTTTATTAAGGATGATATTTATGCATTCGCTATTTCTAAATGTTTTGCATTTTAATGAATTTATAAATAATTGGAACGTAGATGCCTGTCCCGACCTGTCGGGATGCAGCTGCATGCATATATATGTTCCAAGTTAACTAATTACATGCAGTATAAGTATAAGTTATACAGTATATGAAATACGAAAAAGAAATAAAATTGCTGAGGCTGTTCAATGAGAAGGTAGGCAAGCTGGAAAAATTAGCAATTCTAAAAAATATCAAGAATGTTGGTTTTGAAGTTAAAACAACATATAAACGAAATAAACGAGTTGAAAAAGAAAAAAGATTTGGACCAAATTCAAAATCAATTGACGCATTCGTATTGACAATTCGTTTTTTTGTTAGAGATAGAGATGGTATATCAATAAATAAAATTAATAAGTTGTATTCTTCACTTCCTTTGTCGAAGATCTTAATTGAAAAAGTTTCTGAAACCGAGTTAAGAGTAAATCAATATCTATCGGATCATATTGGTTACACAGTTGACAATTATACATTTACACGTTGTGATGCTTTCGAAATAATTCTATTTGGTTCACTTGCACACGCAAATGCAAATGATAAACGTAGAAAACAATATGAATCTATTGAGAATAATGTTCTGGCCTATGAAGTAGTATATAATTCTTTTACAAGAACGCTAATCTTTTTGTTAAATAAGATAAAGATAATTAGTGCAACAAATAAAAAAGCGATTTTAGAATTAGAAAATATCACTGTATAACAAGCGTCTCAGCCCGACCGCTTCTTCCAATCGGTCGATGTGAAAGATTATAGGGTTTGGCTTTTCAAAGTTAGTTGTTCTTTAAAGTATGATTGTAATACAAAACTGATTATAAAAATAAAGTTGCATTGGTAATTGCTGCATTGTAGTTATGGGCGGCGGGCTAAACGCAACGTCGTTATACCACTAAATTGTATTAGAAATTATGAATGAAGCTGAGTTACGAAATAAGTTATTGAGCAAAATGCAAGAATTCAATTCTGAGCAATTGCTAATTGATAAAGAAGTTCCTATTCCTTATAAACACATCTATCTTCCAAATGAAAAACACAAATTAGAAATATGGTGTTTCAAACAAGATATAGTTATTTACGAAAAATTGTTTGATAAAATTATTGGTTATCGAGATGCAAAAATTTCAGCAAATGGTAATGAATTAATTAATGTTGTATTAGAAAAGGATAATGCACAAAATTCTCACCACGTTGGTTTACCATATGTAATTATCGAAACAAAATACAAACAGCCGAACACACACGAGATTTTGACTTACTCTCAAAAAGTTCAAATGATAAAAACCATATTCCCTTATTGTCGTTTCGTATTTCTAATCTTTGGAAGTGTCTCAGCTAGGACTTATCGACACGGACTTTATTTTGATAGGATTGTAAACATTATAAATATTGATGATGAAGTAGAAGTAAATAATTTCATCCAATTAGTAAAAGAATTACTTAACGAAGTCAAAGAAGATATTAGAAAATTTAAATAGTAACTAAATGTGGTGTAACCCGTTCTTCAAGCCGAGCGCATCTTCAATACTGTCGTTTAAATTAATATTTAGTTTGGTTGACAAAACTTAGTTGCTCTTTGAAGTAGTTTGTAAAAGAAAAATAAATTATAAAATATTGGCATTAGTTTTCAAAGCTTCATTGCTGTGCTTGGTTGCGGCTTATGCACAATGCCGTTATAAAAAGAAAAACAAATGCTCACAAATTTAGTACTAGCATTCCCGCAATTAGAGCTAAAATTTTCGAATTGATTCAACCGAGAGGTTAACAATGGAATATCTAATTATATGTTCACTCTGGATAGCTTACTGTGCTTTTCACAGCTTCCTCATCAGCATAAAGTTTACAAACATTGTCAGCCGTGTACTTAAAAACTACTACGCATTTTACCGGCTGTTTTATATTATCATCTCGCTCGTACTGCTTATTCCTTTAATACAATACTCGGATTCGCTTAGCGGAAAAATACTAGTTGAATATAGTTCTCCTTGGTCAGCTGTAAGAATTGTTTTAATGTACGGCTCGCTGCTGTTATTCTTTTGGGCATTCTTCTTTGATTACGATGCGTTGTCCTTTTTTGGAATCCGGCAGATTATGAATTTTGGAAAAACCTCGGTTGTAAACGCATCCGATACGATAAAGAAGAAAGGTTTACTTGGAATCATTAGGCATCCAATGTACTTAGCTTTAATAGTTTACTTATGGACTCAAACATTTCAGCTAAAAGACATATTAATAAATACAATTTTAACAGCTTATGTAATCATCGGAACATATCTTGAGGAGAGGAAACTTGTCTTAGAATTTGGCGATGCTTATGTAAAATATCAGCATGAGGTACCTATGCTTATTCCTTTTATTAAACCAAAAACAGCGTAGTACAATAAATTCAAAGAAGGTCATATGGATAACAACCTATTCTTCTACTTAGTTTTGATATGCACATTAACCCACATCATTCGGGCTGAATACGAAATATTAAAGCATAAGAAAATCATACAGCCCAATAAACTTTCCTTTATCATTGTGTTTACCAACATGTTTTTATTGTGGACAACTTGGTTCATTCTTTGCAGAGTTGATAAATCCACTTTACATCTTCCTGTAATTGTAAATTACCTGGGAATAGTTTTAATAACTGCCGGAGTATTGCTTTTTTTAACAGCACTGCTCACAATTAAAACATTGGAAACTTACGAGGGAGATCTCATTACTAAAGGAATTTATTCAAAGATAAGACATCCAATGTATCTTGGGTTTATATTTTGGCTGATAGGAGCGCCATTGTTTTTTGGCGGGCTTTATTCGTTAATTCTGGCAGTTCCATTTGTTGTAAATGTTTTATTTTGGAGGCGCCTTGAAGAGATTGAATTAGTTAATAGGTTTCCCAAATACGAGGAGTACAGTAAAAGAACCTATTTCTGAAAATTCTTCTCACTAAGCTAATAATCTAAATAAGCAGCTTTCCCCAGAAGTAACTAGTTCAATTGGCAATTAATTGTATGTATTTTTATTGCAGAGATTTTACGTATTTATAACTTATTAAACACAACAGAATTTAAATGGAAAAAATCATTTTATCATTTTGCTTGATATTTATGGCAGCAACAATTAATCCCCAAATCGAAAACAATCAACTTGATTCATTGTTAAATTCAATTTACAAACAGGACGAACCGGGTTTAGCAATAGGAGTTGTTTACAACGGGGAGGTTGTATTCAAAAAGGGTTATGGTATTTCAAATCTAGATTCAAAGGCGCCAATTACCGCATCTACCAATTTTAATATTTGCTCCATGACTAAACAATTTACTGCTTATGGAATTTTGGAGTTGGCTAGTCAGTCTAAATTGTCACTCGATGATCCGATAAAAAAGTATTTAATTGACTTTAATCCCAATGTTGGAAGTTCTGTTACAGTCCGTCATTTGCTAACACATTGTTCTGGAGTGGTTGATCATTATAATTATGTGGACAAAAAATTATTTAAGGAATTTTGGGATCAGGATGTATTAAATGCAGTAAAAACGGTTGACTCATTTTATTTTCCGGTTGGAACTCGATACCGCTACAGCAATACTGCTTATTGTTTACTTTCGCTAATAATTGAAAAAGTATCCGGGTATTCTTTCCCTGAGTTCGTTAAGGAAAGTATTTTTAAGCCATTAAAAATGGACCTGAGTGATGTAATAAAACCTAATTTTAATATTTCCGAGCGTGCATTTGGTTATGAAAGTAACGATGGTATTTTTAAAATAGCAGATGCAAATGAAAGTCTATTCTTTTCCACTATGGGTGATGGCGGAATTTATACTTCAATAGATGATTATCTAAAATGGATTTTGGCTATTCAAAAAGGTGAAGTGCTTAAGTCTGAACTGATTAAGCAAGCGCAATCTCCTCAATTCTCAATTGATACTTCACGAAATATATCGTATGGATACGGCTGGTTTATTGCGGGCTCTGGTAATGATCAAGTAGTATATCATACAGGATCAAACGGCGGTTTTAGAACCATCGTATTTATTAAGCCGTCCAGTAATTACTCTGTGGTACTTTTTTCCAACCGTACCGGTATTGATTTAGAGGATCTTATTCTAAAGATAAATAAAATTTATAAGGTCGATGATAAGTGTTATGTGAAACTAGATTCTCTTATTTCATGATATTAATTAAAAAGTTATAAATGTATGATCTGATCGAATGTGTTTAAAATTATTTTGCTGCATTAGAGAAAAGCTAATCAAGTGAAAATTGGTAAGAAAACTAAATTAACAATCTGCATATTACTGCTGTTTATTTTATTAGCTCTGCCTTATGAATTGCTTTGGGGAAAATTATTTATTTACTCACCGATTAAAATTGGTTTTACTAAACATGATTTACCTAACATTATAGTTTATACCCAAACCGGCGCTGATAACTGTAAACTTGAATCAATAGATTCGCTAATTCATACAGTTGAAAATTTTCATCATCTACGTTTTGCTGAGAAACCTGAAATATTTTTCTTTAAAGATGCAGAAAATTATCATAGACTTACAACCACTAAAGCACGTTTCTGTGCTTATCCAAATGGAAGTTTGGTCATATCTCCATGGGCTGTTAAAGAATCATATAATGGAACGATATCTATGGAAATTTATCTTTGGCATGAGTTATCGCATACACTCTTGTACCAGCATATGAATATATTAACTGCTTATTTATTTTATCCGCGCTGGTTGTTAGAAGGTATTGCTGTTTACAGCACTAATCAAATGGGAACATCTTGGTACCCAAGTAAACTTGATACATATAAATATATTCAGCAAGGATCATTTATGCCGCCGGCATATTTTAATACCAAAAAAGAAAATGATGTTAAGCTTAAAATAAATAATAAAAGTGCCTTTGCGTATTCAGAATTTGCATGTAAAGTTGACTTCTTAATTATTTCTTATGGTAAAGAGAGGTTCATGAATTATATGGTGGAATTATTAGATAGCTGGAAACCGGAAAGTGTATTCAAGGATACTTATGGAATTGATTTCGAAACCTGTCTTAATAATTTCAGAAAATATGTTGATGAACAAAAGTAAAATGAGAATTAAGCAGCGCATCGGATATCGTGAAGCGGAATGATGAAATCCAACTTGTAAGTGATTTTGCGATTTATGCAGATATGAAGAACAGATTATCGTTGAGAAATAAATACTATGCCTTTTGTATAAAAGATACCAAATAATTTATATGGTATATTTAAGGAATACGAATGGAATTAAGCTGAGAGATAATTGAGAGGTAAACATAATTCTAAGTTTGCCTATGCACTAAATTTCCTCTCTATATATTTTCTTATTTTTACAATGGAATAATTCAAAATAATCTACACCATCAGGAAAGGCACTAAATGAGTAATATTGTAAAGTTTGGCGAAAATGTTGCTGGTTATAACATCCCCGTATTAAATGAACGAGAAATTAGAGCATCTGCCGGAATTCTATTCTTAGCAATTTTTATTTCGCTGATGATGATTCTCTTTAAGGGCGAATTTATAATGATAAAGTATGTGATAATAATTTTTTTAACCGATTTTATTATTCGTGTTTTTATTAATCCAAAATATTCTCCTACATTAATAATTGGCCGATTGATTGTTGGTAATCAAGTTCCGGAATATGTTGGTGCACAGCAGAAAAAGTTTGCCTGGATAATTGGTATTACTCTGGCAGCAGCGATGTTTATTTTAATGGTGATTGTAAATTCTTACAGCATCATAACCGGCATCATCTGTTTAATTTGCCTGGTATTCTTATTCTTTGAATCTGCGTTTGGTATTTGCTTGGGATGCAAGTTTTATAAAATGTTTTACAAGGAAAAAGCTCAATACTGTCCCGGCGAAGTGTGTGACGTGAAATCGAAACAAGAAATCCAAAAAACATCTAAGGTTCAACTTTTAATTGTTGCGGGATTTATTTTATTCATACTGCTAACTGGTTTTGTATTCAATGATAATCTCAGCAAAGAACCTTTTGATTTATTTGGAATTGAAAGCTCGGAGTCAATTAAATAAGGCATCTATAATTTCTTACATTCTGAGAATGTAGTTATTTAGTTATGTTGCCCGGTAATCCTTCATTTAAATAAAAAGAGGAACCGTTGAATGGAACAACCAATTTTATCTGATAAAAATCAGTACCCAACCGATGAAGTTATATATTCGCACATTGGCAAATCCAAAAAATTATGGGAAGAGATTTTTGATCACATTCAAAAAATTCATCCCGAAATTTCTCTTGAATGGCGTTACTACAACGATGGAAAAAGCTGGTTGCTTAAAGCTGTAAAAAAAGCCAAAACAATTTTCTGGCTTTCTATTATCAAAAACTCTTTCCGAATGACATTTTACTTTGGTGATAAAGCCGAAAAAGAAATATTGAAAAGCGGAATATCTGATAAACTTAAAGAATCTTTTATAGAAGGGAAGCGCTACGGAAAAATCAGAGGCATAACAGTAGTTTTCAAAACAAAAAAAGATGTGGAGAATGCAAAACTCTTGATTGAACTAAAAATGAAGATCAAATAGAAAATCAGAAACATTGTGAACTAATTACACTTTTAAGTTGTTCACAATTGTGATATAGATTATTAGGTTAAGTTTTTAGCTTGACTGCATGTTTTACTAAGTTTACTTTTGTACTAAACAATATGAACCAAAAATTATACAATAATCGCTTCGAACTAAACGCAATAGCTTGTTGTTGTAGAATCAATACTAAGCAATCGAAGGATTTTGTTTAATTTCAATAAAACATATTTAATTTATAAAAACCCTTCGATTGTCGAAGGGTTTTTTATTTTTATCTAGCATATAAGGAATAACACATTTATTAAGTACATTATGAATGAGAATAATACATTTACTGAATTTGCAAACGAGTTTTTGAAAAAGCGGCAAGCCCACTCATGCACAACATCACTAAAAATGGAGACCATTAGCTATTTAAATGAGCTAATTGATTTTCTATTTCCGCACTTTTCAAAAAAAGTATTTTCAGAACAAGCTGATGTTGCTGCACATCTCCAAATATTAAGAAGAGACCTAACCGAAGTTTTAAAACTTTTAAACGGCAAGCTGGAAAATAATGTCGAGGTAATTGCAGATTCATTTATCCGGAGTATTCCTGAGGTTCATTTAAAACTTTGGCAAGATGCTGAGGAAATAAATTCCGGTGACCCTGCAGCGGAAAGTATTGATGAAGTGATTCTCGCCTATCCAGGTTTTATGGCAATTACAATTTATCGTTTAGCACATCAACTTTATCTGTTAAATGTTCCAATCATTCCGCGCATCATGACCGAGCATGCACATCAAATTACAGGAATAGATATTCATCCAGGAGCTGAGATTGATTCGCCGTTTTTCATTGATCACGGAACAGGAATAGTAATTGGAGAAACAACAGTTATTGGAAAAAATGTGAAGATTTATCAAGGCGTTACTCTCGGTGCACTAAGTGTAGGCAAATCGCTGGCAAAAGTAAAACGTCATCCAACAATCGAAGACGGAGTCATAATCTATTCTCAAGCAGTAATTCTTGGAGGAAATACCGTTATTGGAAAAAATAGTGTTATAGGTGGTAATTCGTGGATTACAGAAAGCATTCCGGCAAATTCAGTTGTGTATCACAAAAATGAAGTTAGAATTAAATCAAATGTTGAATCTGAAGAAGTAATAAATTTTTCAATCTAAAGGAATTAAATGAAAGCGAATAACATACTTGAGACCATCGGAAATACAACTCACGTAAGAATAAACAGATTATTTGGAAACGGCCATGAGATATGGCTTAAACTTGAAAAAGAAAATCCTGGAGGAAGCATTAAAGATAGAATTGCACTGGCAATGATAGAGGATGCTGAGAGAAAGGGAATCTTGAAAAAGGACAGCTTAATTATTGAACCAACTTCCGGTAATACAGGAATTGGATTGGCACTGATTGCAGCGGTGAAAGGGTATGAATTACTACTAGTTATGCCTGAATCTATGTCTGTGGAGCGAAGAAAGCTTATGGCTGCTTTTGGTGCCAATTTTGAATTAACACCCCGCGAATTAGGTATGAAAGGTGCAATAGCTAAAGCGGCAGAACTAGCTGCAGCAAACCCAAAAGCATGGATTCCTCAGCAATTCGAAAACCAGGCGAATATTGACATTCATATTAGAACAACAGCTCAGGAAGTATTAAATGATTTTCCGGAAGGCTTCGATTATTTGATCACTGGCGTAGGTACCGGAGGCCATATCACCGGAGTTTCAAAAGTTTTGAAAGATAAATTTCCGCAAATAAAAGTCTTTGCCGTTGAACCGGAATTATCCCCTGTTATCTCTGGTGGAAATCCAGGTCCGCATCCACTTCAAGGGATTGGTGCAGGATTCATCCCTAAAAATTTGAACACCGAGTTATTGGATGGAGTTATCCAAGTTTCAAAAGATGAAGCCTTTGAATTTTCTAAGCGAGCTGCTAAAGAGGAGGGAATTTTTGGTGGTATTTCTTCTGGAGCAACCTTAGCTGCTATTGCAAAAAAATTACCTATGATTCCGAAAGGATCAAAAATTCTTGCATTTAACTACGATTCCGGAGAACGATACCTTTCAGTGGAAGGGCTATATTGATTAAAAGACAATAGCATCTTTATATATTCTCCGAGTAATAGTCAGACAATCGGCGCACAAATAAGAAGAAAGAATAAATTTTTCACAACTCAATTATTTGCTGCAAATAAATTTGTCCTGCTGATTTTAATTTTACTTTCTTATTATTAACTTTCATCTAGTTAACGGGGTTTTTTAATAGGGTGTAGTTATTTGGGAGATATTAAAGAATTGTTCTATTGCATTTATTTTTTACTTAAACCTTCATTACTAATCAGATTTAGTAACTTTAGGTTTATCCGCTTCAATAACTTGCCTGCTTCAAACATTATACTTCTTACTATTTTATTTTTAATACTTTCTAATGAATCTTTTGGACAAAGCAAAGCCGGAACTGCTGAACATGAAATTGGAGGAACATTCTACATGGGAGTTCCTTATTCAATTTTTAACGATGATAGTAAGAATGGCCAAGGAATTGATGATGGTTTAGGTTTACTTTCGTTTGGATTTGATGTCGTATTCAATAATATATTTCTTTTAGGAAGTGAATTCGGGTGGGATTCACCAAAAGATGAAAAGCAGTTTTCAAACCTAACAACAGCGGGTGAATTATCGTCTTCAGTCTCATTATGGCATTATTCATTTTCTGGCGGGCTCAAAATTCCGGATATATATTTTAGTGATGAGAAAGCTGCTTTTACGTTTGCGAGTTTTAGTTTTGGGCATATGTGGGCATTTTTAGAGAAACGATCAATTGAAAATTGTATCGATTGCGATAGGGAAGATGTGGATATTGATGGCGGTTTATTCATTCAACCTGAACTTTACTATGTATATGGAATTCTTGGATTTGGATTAAGTTATAAACATTTTTTCTATTCAGATTATAAAACTAAAGCAGAATTTAAACTTGCATTGGTTATTAGATGAAACAAGTGCGTAATAAAAGTAACAATTAACACTTAATTGGCTTAAATTTAAATATTATATTACTGGTAGAAACAAAATAAATGACTCCTGAAAGATACGTTAAAACATTTCGATTGGTTGCAGCCATTTCATGGTTAGGTTTGGGTTTAACTGCAATTGTACTGATGATTTTTGCTGTCATACCTCGGCATGAAATTATTCCTTTAGGTGCTTTACTGTTAGGTTCAATTCCAATTTTGATTTTTAAACTTTTTAACAAAGTTGAATGCCCCAGATGTAAACACAAAATGAAGATATCTTCCAGCTTTCCAAATATTGTGTATAAGTGTTCGAGGTGCAGCCACATCATAAATACTGGTATTTACGGCGGGTAAAGTAAGTTTAGCAATCAGATAGAATATTTTTTGGTTTATCTTAAGGAAGTGAACAAATCTTTATTATCCAACTTTTTAATTTTGGTTCATCAAAGTTTTTAAATCAAACACTGTAACTTCAGGCAAGCTGTATTTTGTATTCTGGGATGTTAATTTCTTATAGAGTTCCTCTTTTGAATTGAATTCTTTCAAATAGAAGCATCTTACTTTATTCCTATTCTTTACAAGCCAATTCAAAGTGATTTTCATCTTTTCCAAATCTTCGTCATTTGGCATCAAATCAGTAAAAATAGTTTTAGCAAAGTAATCATCAAGCGCATCCTCAAAAAAATCTTTTTCTTTTAAGCTGCGTTTTTTTATAAAAATTTTGCCAGACAAAAGTAAAACATAATCTCTTGTAAAGGTTTCGTTTATTTCAAATAAAACATTTGCTTTATTTACAGGTTCAGCAAGCAGTGAAGTTTTATGAGTTTGAGCCAGAATCAAATCGATAATCTCTTTAACTTCCTGAGCATTTTCATATTTCTGTTTAGCTGAGTAATCTTTCATTTTATTTATCATTCGAGTTAGAGCAAATTGGTTTTTACCATACATAAACTCATAAACTTTGTCCAGTTCGCTAAAATATTCTGCTGTATTCCTTAATTCACAGGGGGCTAAACATCTTTCTATATCAGCTAGAAAGCAGCGCTTGCCTTTTATAAAATCCTTATTGCTACACTCTCTAACTGCAAAAGTTTTATTTAGCATTTGAAACATAGACTCAGCTTTTTTTCTTGTGCTGAATAAACCGAAATAATCATTGCCGTCAAAATCAAAGTGATTGCAAATTTCTAAATCGGGAAATTTGTGAGTTGAATTTACTCTCAAAAAATATTTATTGCCGTATTTTTTTAGCTGAACGTTCCATCTTGGATTCTTAGATTTTATTGATTCTGCTTCTTTAAGCAGTGCAGTTAATTCAGAATTAGTCAGCTCAATTTTTAGCTTAGAAGCACTTTTGATAATTTTTTTTGCTTTCCTTGGGGCAGTATCCGAAAAGTACGATTTAATTCTTTCACGCAGCGATTTAGCCTTGCCGATGTAAACCACTTTACCTTTTGAGTTTAGAAAATAGTAAACCCCAGGTGCGTCTGGTAATGACTCAAACTCCCCTAATAATTTATTCTTTAACATTCCGTTTTCATTCCCATAAACCGGAACAAATTGGAGGTTTATTAAATCCGCTAAGGTTTCAAATCCCAAATTCTTTTTTACATGCTTTGCTATTTTTATTAAGATCTTTGCAGTTGTTTCAGCATCACCAAGCGCTCTATGACTAGAATGATTTTTAATTTTTAGAAACGAAGAAACTGCACCAAGTGATTTGCTTGAGAGCATTGGAAAAATTCTTCGGGATACTTTTAAAGTACAAAGGTTTGGATTTTTAGGTTCTGATCTGCCGCAGTAATTAAACTCTCTTTTAAGAAAACTTTTATCAAATGAGAGATTGTGTCCGGCAATAACATCTTCCCCAATGAATTCAATTACCTTATCCACTATATCTTCAAAAAAAGGAGCATCATAAACTTCTTCATTGGTAATACCAGTTAATCCAGTTATAAATGCAGGTATTTCTCTTCCTGGATTGATTACTGAATGAAACCTATCAACTATTTTCAAGTTTTTAACACGAACAATTCCGAGTTCTATTATGTTATTGTATTGAGGTGAGAGACCAGTTGTTTCTACATCAAGTACACAAAAACTGGTTTTGCTAATTGGCTGCGAAAGAATTTCCTCGTAAGTCATGCCTAAACATTTCTGGAATAAACTTAAGTTTCCTTTTTAATTAAAGCTAATCTGGATATATTTTCAAAACAAATTTACGAAAGATATGAGCTACTTAAATACACTATTTATTGGGGATATTATTGGAAAACCCGGTATCGATTTAATTACTATGTGGCTGCCAGGTCTAATTCAAAAGTATAAAGCAGACTTTGTAATAGCAAATGGTGAGAATGTATCGGATGGAAAAGGATGTACAGAAAAGGAGGGCAGAGAACTTTTTGCTCTTGGAGTTAATGTTATAACGGGCGGTAATCACACATGGGATAAACATCAATCCCAAGATTATTTAAAAAATGAGCCCCGGTCTTTACGGCCACTTAATTATCCAAAGGGAACTTATGGCAATGGTTACTACATAGCCGATACTAAAAAAGGAAAGGTTGCTGTTGTTAATTTACAAGGACGATCATTTATGGCGACAATAGATTGTCCATTTCGAACTGCAGATTTTTACTTACCTAAAATAAAAACGGAAACTAAAGTAATCTTTATCGATTTTCATGCAGAAGCTACTGCTGAAAAAATTGCTATGTCGCATCATCTTGATGGAAAAGTGAGTGCAATTATTGGGACACACACACATGTTCAAACTGCAGATGAAAGAATTATGCCGCAAGGTACAGGTTTTATTACTGATGTTGGTATGACTGGTCCTTATGATTCTGTAATAGGAATGAAGAAGCAAGCTGCACTTAATCGATTCATTCTTCAAACACCTCAGAAATATGAAACTGCAACCGATGATGTGCATATATGCGGATTATTTTTGAAAGTTGATATTGAATCTGGAAAAACTGTTGAAATTGAGCGAATAATTTTCCCCGAATTCATAAGAAAATCTGAATAGCACTTGATGATCAATTCACCTCTGCCGCGCATTGATAAAGATCCGATACTTACTAAATTGCTATTACCTTATTGCAGATTAAAAAAGGGGATGATCTGGATTGATGAAGAGAAACAGCACAAAGTTGCTTGTATTGATGCTTGCGATAAGGAGGCTTTAGCCAGTCTTTTCGGGAAGGAAAGAAGTCACATAGCAATACAGGATCCGCCATACAATTTTGTGGCATTTAGTGAGAGAGAGGTCAATAAATTTATCGATTGGTGCAGAAAATGGGTTGAAAATACTTACAATTACTTAAGAATAGATTCATCCTTTTACGTTTGGCTTGGTGCAGATCAAAAGAAAAACTTCCAACCATTTCCGCAGTTCATTCTAATGATGAATGAATTCGAATTCAAATCTAGAAGCTTTATAACCATGAGAAACCAAAGAGGATTTGGAACTCAGAAAAATTGGATGTCCATACGACAAGAACTTCTTTATTACACAAAAGGCAACCCAAAGTTTTATATTGAGGCAGAGTATACTGATATTCCTAAAGTTCTTAGAGGATATTACAAAAAAGTAAATGGAAGGATAACTGAGAATTCTGAACGCAGTAAATCAGAGAATATTCGAGCCGGGAATGTTTGGGTAGATATTCAACAGGTATTTTATAGGATGGAAGAAAATGTGAATGGTTGTTTCGCACAGAAACCGCTTAAAGCAATAATTAGAATTATTGAATCAAGCACCAAGCTAAATGATTTGGTAACAGATTATTTCTCACATTCAGGAACAACACTGCTGGCATCGGAAATTACTAATCGCAAAGCTTTTGTTAGTGATATTGATCCGGTCTTTTGCGAAATTTCAATCAGACGTTTGGAACATTTTAGGCAAACAGGCAAAACAGGCTGGCAAAATTCAAATCCATTTTATGATGAGATAAAAAAGGATGCAACGTTAAGAAAATATCTTTCAAAGCAATATAAACTGAATTAAATAAAAAATTAAAGCCATGATTATTATTGACGGAAAAAAAGCTGCTTCAGAAATTCGTATTGAATTAAAAAGTGAAATTGATAATCTAAAATTGCAAGGTAAATCAGTTCCAGGTTTAGTTGCAATATTAGTTGGGAATAATCCCGCCTCTGAATCTTATGTTAGAGGAAAAAGTAAAGCCTGTGAAGAAATTGGAATGAGAGGTAAAATTGAAAAACTTCCTTCCGATATTCCTGAACGTGAGCTTTTAGCAGTTATACAAAAATATAATCTTGATGATGATTATAACGGAATTTTAGTTCAGCTGCCTTTGCCAAAACATATTAACGAGGAAAAAATTATTGAGGCAGTTTCTCCTCATAAAGATGTAGATGGTTTCCATCCAGTAAATGTTGGAAACTTAGTTATTGGTAAAGATACTTTCCTTCCATGCACACCTGCTGGAATTCAAGAATTGTTGGTAAGATATAACATACCGCTGAAAGGAAAACATGTTGTAGTGGTTGGACGAAGCAACATTGTCGGTAAACCAATTTCAAACATTTTGCTTCAGAAAAAAGAAAATGCCAATGCTGTTGTTACAATTTGTCATTCTGCATCTAATGATATATCGTATTTTACGAAACAAGCAGATATTGTTATTGCTGCAATTGGTCAACCAAATTTTATTAAAGCTGACATGGTAAAGGATGGAGTTGTTGTTATTGATGTTGGAATAAATCGTATAGAAGATTCTTCAGCAGCAAAAGGTTACAAAATTGTAGGTGATGTTGATTTCGATGAAGTGAGTAAGAAATCATCTTATATCACTCCAGTACCTGGCGGAGTAGGACCTATGACAATTGCGATGCTGCTGAAAAATACTTTCAAAGCTTATTTAATTCAAGAGTAAAAAACAAAATTCATGATAAAAAATGATTAACTTAAACGACACTCAGTTATCGGCGAAAAATATTTCTGAGATATTAAATCGATTTAGGAATTTGAACCAAAGAATTATTAATACGGGCAGTTCTATTCCTAAGGGGGAAGAATTGAAAAAGTTTCTTGCACAAAAAATTGACCACACATTGCTTAAACCGGAAGCTAATTCAAGTGAAATTGTGAAATTGTGTGAAGAAGCGGATAATTTTAATTTTGCATCGGTATGCGTTATGCCTTCATTTGTTAGCTTATGCAGGAAGGAATTAAAAAGCTCTTCCGTAAAAGTATGCACTGTAATTGGTTTCCCGCTTGGTGCAACCACAAGCGAGGTAAAAAAATTTGAGGCAGAGCAGGCAATTCAAAATGGAGCTGGTGAGCTTGATATGGTAATCAATATAGGAAAATTAAAATCTGAGGAGTATAATTTTGTATTTAATGATATTGCAGCAGTAATATCAGTTTCAAAAGCCAATCATATTCTCACAAAAGTAATTATTGAAACCTGTTTGCTTACTGATGAAGAAAAAATTAAAGCATGTTTAATTGCTAAAGATGCTGGAGCTGATTTTGTAAAAACTTCTACAGGTTTCAGTAAGAGCGGTGCAACTGTTGAAGATGTTAGCTTGATGAAACATGCTGCTGGCGAAACAATGAAGGTTAAAGCTTCTGGTGGAATAAGATCGAGAGAAGATGCTCTAAGAATGATTAATGCGGGTGCTTCAAGAATTGGTACAAGTTCAGGAGTAAAGATAATTTTAGGTGAAAAGTCGCAGTCGAATTACTAAAAATGATACTTGATGTAATTGTAAAAAAAACTGATGATGGATTTACTGCCGAAATTCCCTCCCTCCGGGGATGTGAATCATGGGCTCATGATGAAGATACTGTGCTTGAAAAGATTTTAGAGGTTGCATCATTTTATCTAAAAATTGATTCATTAAAAAAGCTTAAACTAGATAAAGCAAGAGTTTCTAAAAATAAATCGGTTTATAAACTAGTTATTAACAAAGATTACTTGTGAAGGAATTTTTATCAGAAAGGCGCTTAAAGAAAATTACTGCTGTTGTTGCTTCGCGCCAGCATTCGCTCCGCATTGTACTGGAAAATATTCACGATCCGCATAATGTTAGTGCAATATTTAGAACTTGTGATGCTGTTGGAATTCCAAAAGTTTCGCTGATTTATAACTTGGAAAAATTTCCTCGAATTGGCAAAAAATCTTCTGCCTCTGCATTTAAGTGGGTGGAAAAAGAAAAATTTAAAAATGTTGATGACTGTTACCAACAACTTCGATCAGATGGGTACAAGATTTATGCTTCATCTCTTACAGAAGATGCAGTTGACTTATATAAACTCGATTTTAAAAAGAAATGTGCAATAGTTTTTGGAAATGAGCATCGCGGCGCTTCATACGAAGCTGTTAGCCAAGCAGATAGAATTTTTAAAATACCTATGTTTGGAATGGTACAAAGTCTTAATGTTTCTGTTGCTGCGGCAATAACTCTTTACGAAGCATTAAGACAAAGATTAAGCAGAGGGATGTTTGAGAAAAGTGAGCTAAATTCAAATGAAATCGATTCGTTAATTGAAGAGTGGTCAAAAAAGTAAATGATAAAAGAGTTTTACAAAATAGAATCAGTAAATGGTGAATTAAATTTGCCTGGAGACAAGTCAATTTCTCATCGAGCGGTGATGTTTTCGGCAATGGCTAAAGGAATTTCTAGAATTGAAAATTTATCTGATGGAGATGATGTAAATTCAACCATATTCTGTTTTGAGAAGCTTGGTGTAGAGGTTGAGAGAGTAGGAAAATCTGCCATAGTAAATGGTAAAGGATTCAAAAACTTTTCCAAACCGGCTGTTCCCCTTGATGCTGGTAATTCTGGTACTACTGCAAGATTAATAAGTGGATTTTTGGCTGCGCAAAATTTTGAATCAACGGTTATAGGTGATCAATCACTTTCAAAAAGACCTATGGCAAGAGTAATCCAACCATTAAGATTGATGGGTGCAAAGTTCGAAACTAATCAGCAAGAAACTCTGCCATTGAAAATCTTATCTGGTGCAAATCTTAATCCAATTAATTATAATCTTCCGGTTGCAAGTGCACAAGTTAAAAGCGCTATTTTAATAGCGGCTTTGCATTGTGATGAAATATCCTCTGTTAGAGATACATTCTTTACAAGAGATCACACTGAAAGAATGTTAGGTTTAAAAGTCTCAAATGATTCAAACAGCAAACTCATTTACTCTTCAAAGGAATTTTATCCAAGAGCACAAGAATATTTTGTGCCGTCTGACATTTCCACTGCTTCTTTTTTTATTGTGTTAGCTTTATTACTTAAATCTTCAGAGTTGAAAATAAAAAATGTGGGTCTAAATCCATCCAGAATTGGAATATTAAAAGTTCTAAAAGAAATGGGTGCGGATATCAAATCAGAAAATGAAAGAGAGAGCAGCAATGAACCAATTGGTGATATAGTTGTCAAAAGCAGTCAATTAAAAAATATTGAGATTGATGAGCAGATTATTCCCAACATAATAGATGAAATTCCAATCCTTTCTATTGCAGGTTTATTTGCTGAAGGCAACTTCAAGATTAGTAATGCTAAGGAATTAAGAACAAAGGAATCGGATAGAATAAAATCCTTGTGCTTTAATTTCAGAATGCTTGGTTTAAATGTGGATGAAGAAGAAAGTGGATTTTCCGTATCTGGAGAAATTACTAATAGAAATCCGGTGTTTGAAAGTTTTGATGATCACAGAATTGCTATGGCATTCTCAATTCTATCCTTGTTATTGAAAGATGGCGGAAAAATAAATAAGTTTGAATGTGTAAGTATCTCAAATCCAAATTTTATTTCTCAATTAAAACAAATAAATGGTTGAATTATGGCAGAAGTAACATTAAAAAATGTAACCAAAGTATATGAAGGCGGACAAATCGCTGCTAAAGATATAAATATAAATGTTAATGATAAGGAGTTTGTTGTTCTTGTCGGTCCATCGGGCTGCGGTAAATCAACTACATTAAGAATGATTGCCGGTCTTGAAGAAATAACTTCAGGTGATCTATTGATAGATAATAAAAAAGTAAATGATGTATCGCCTAAGGATAGAGATATAGCAATGGTATTTCAAAACTATGCTTTATACCCGCATATGACGGTTTATGAAAATATGGCTTTTGGATTAAAGTTGAGGAAGTTTCCAAAAGATGAGATTAAACAGCGGGTAACTGAAGCAGCTAAGATTTTAGGATTAGAAGAATATTTAAATCGAAAGCCAAAAGCTCTTTCCGGTGGTCAAAGGCAGAGAGTGGCTGTTGGCAGAGCAATAGTAAGAAAACCAAAAGTATTTTTGTTTGATGAACCCTTGAGCAATCTTGATGCAAAACTTCGTGTGCAGATGCGAACTGAAATTTCGAAGCTGCATCACAATCTTGGTGCTACTATGATATACGTAACTCATGACCAAACTGAAGCGATGACTATGGGAGATAGAATTGTTGTTATGAAAGATGGTATAGTTCACCAAATAGATACTCCGCTTAATCTTTATAATAATCCAATTAATAAGTTTGTTGCTGGCTTCATAGGCAGTCCCTCAATGAATTTTGTGGAAGGAAGGGTAATCCAAGATAATGGATTAACGTTTCAGAGCAAAGAAAAGTCATTGATACTCAAGTTAACTGATAAATATATCGGCAAACTCAACAATCAAATCGGGAAATCGGTTTGGCTTGGTATTCGTCCCGAGGATATCTATGAATTGGACTCGATAAATAAGAAGGATATGGCCAAAATTGATGTTAAATTGGAAG
>JACAFC010000012.1 GCA_013388515.1 Ignavibacteriaceae bacterium
GCAATATTTTAACTAGTATAAATGATGAAAACAGTTCTTTTATGGATTTTAGATTGGAGCAAAATTATCCAAATCCGTTTAATTCAGGCACTAAAATAACTTGGCAATCACCAATAAGCGGGCATATACTCGTAAGAGTATTTAATATTCTAGGTACAGAAGTGATAAAATTGGTTGATGAGGTAAAGCCCTCAGGAACCTATGAAGTTGAATTTGACGGATCAAATTTATCAAGCGGGGTCTATTTCTATCAACTTGTAACACAAAACCTAATTCAAACTAAAAAGATGATTTTGTTGAAATGAATTTGAGATTAGTACGATTTTCTGAATTTACCAGCTGCATATAAAAATTTAATTCATATACATTAAGTCATACCTCAAACATACCTCATTTAGGGTATTTATTGGAAATATTTTGTTTTGGATTTTTGAATAGCTACAATCAAACTTTATATCATTACTAATAGGCCAAGCAAATATAAAGAGCATTAAATTGTAGATTAACTAGAACTAAGTTTAATCTTTAATTTTTGTGAGATTTAAAATGAGATTAATTATTCCATTTTCCTTAAAACTTGTTCCATTGATACTGTTACTATCATTTACAAACTTATCTGCATTAACCACCATCAAAGCAGATAATCCAAACTTTCAATACACTGGGAGAATTGATTATACGACACCAGATAAGCCAATAATTTATTGGCCAGGTACTTATATCAAGACAAACTTTGAAGGCTCAATTCTAATTATAATGCTGGACGACCAAACAGGTCAATCGTTTTACAATGTTTTTGTGGATGAAGATTATGAAAATCCTAAAGTAATCGATTGTATTAGCGGCAGCCAAATTTATCTTGTATCAGCAACTTTAAAGGATACAGTACACAGTTTAATGATATTCCGCAGAACAGAAGCCTCTACAGGACCAACAAAGTTTTTAGGTATTCAAATAAATGATGGTAAAAATCTTTTACCTCCACCTCCAAGAAAAGGTCGTAAAATTTTATTCTATGGAAATTCTATTACTTGCGGAATGGGAAATGAAGCACCTGATGGTGGAGCCGACGATAAAATGTCGCAAGAAAATAATTTTTTAGCTTATGGTGCAATTGCTTCTCGATTGTTAGATGCCGATTACATGTGTATTGCTAAAAGCGGGATCGGATTAATGATTAGCTGGTTTAATTTTACCATGCCTGATTACTATTATCGTCTTAATCCTGATGATCCAATGAGTAACTGGGATTTCAACGAGTTTATTCCTGATGTTGTTGTAATTAACTTGCTTCAAAATGACAGCTGGTTGATTAACAATTTAAATCCTGTTCCGGACTCTGCCCAACGTGTGAGTGCCTATGTAGAATTTGTAAGGACAATTCGAAGCCGCCATCCAAATGCACTAATTGTTTGTTCGTTGGGAAGTATGGATGCAACTAAAATAGGTTCACCATGGCCAGGTTACATTGAACGTGCAGTTCAATTTTTACATAGTGCGGATAGTGATACTAACCTTGCTACATTATTTTTTCCTTTCGATCCGGTTTGGACTAAGCATCCACGTGTGAGGCACCATCAGCAAATGGCTCAAAGTTTATCTAATTTTGTTGGTGAAAAAATGGGTTGGATTACAGACATTGAAAATAAATACTTCGCTCAACAACCATCTAATTTCAGTCTTTCACAGAATTACCCTAATCCATTTAATCCTGTTACGAGAATAAGGTATACTATTCCTCAACTTCAAAGTACTGATGATAATCACGTGTTATTAAAAGTATTTGATATTTTAGGAAATGAAATAACAACTCTGGTTAATGAACGTCAATCTCCAGGAACTTATGAAGTTGAATTTTACTGTAACAATTCCAATTCTAACCTTAATGATGGTAATCTTTCAAGTGGAGTTTATTTCTATAGGCTGCAAGTGGGTGATTACATTCAAACAAAAAAGATGGTGCTTATGCAATAAAAAACTTTTATATTTTATAACAATAAGAAAAAAGTAAATATATTGTTTTGAACTGCTTATTATGAGTTAATAATGTTTAATGAAACATTTGAATTCAGAAAGTAACAAGTTATAATAAATCAAGGATTGGCTTTCAAGTTCATTAAATTAAAAATTTACACATAGTGTGGTGCCATATTCAATTCTAAATAATTATATCATATGAAAAAAAAATTTAACTTGTACCAGCCAGCAGATGTAACCCGAGAACATAAACTAAGTGGTATGCCGCTTGCATCATTTACTAGGAGGAGCACAGCTTTACTAATTGATTTCCTATTTGCGGGACTGTTTTTCTTATTCTTAACATATATTGTGGGTAGTATTGGGTTAAGATCCGGGATAATTTCACCGAATAAAGATATTCTATTAAAATTTACATTTTACAATAACTGGTACAGTATAATATGGTTAGTAGTTTATTTTTCGCTGACTGTATACTTAAGCAATGGACTTACTCTAGGGAAATGGATTTGCCGAATAAGAATAGTCTCACTGACACATACTCATATTAGTTTTTGGCACTCAATTGAACGGGCACTTGGATATGGAGCGTCTGCGTTAGAAGCTGGATTTGGTTTCTTACAATACTTTTTAAGAAAAGATCGAAGGACAGTTCACGATAGAATTGCAGAGACCATTGTAATTTCCATGAGCACAAAAATATCTGAATGATTATCAAACTTTTTTGAATTTAAAAGGTGTTCTTAATAATGAGAACTAAAAGTTGGTTTAAAAATTTACGATTTAAGTATAAACTTTAATTGAATAGAAACTACCGACGGCTTAGGCCCAAACCTTGCACAAAGTATAACTTCTAATCTTCAGCAACTAATTAAAGCGGTTGAATATGTTCTCATTCCTGCTTATGAAAAGCTTCTAAGACTTTGTGTGGGGCTAATTCCAGATTGGAAGAATCCATTTAATCCTGATAACCGAGATAGCTTCCGCATTGAAGTTTCCAACAATTATTCTTTGGGATTTGCTTATACTTGTATGCAAGTTTTCGAATAATTTTTTAAGGATAACCATACGATGAATAATTATGGTTTTGGAAGTTTTGGCTTTTCTGATGTACTTCTACAGGCGATAAAATTAAAAGGATTTGAGGAACCTACCGAAATACAGCGCAAAGTTATTCCACTAATACTTGATACAGAACTTGATATTATAGGTCAGGCACAAACAGGAACCGGCAAAACAGCTGCATTTGCGCTTCCGATAATTGAAAAATTAAAAGAGAAAGCTGGACGATTGCAAGCTCTTGTTTTGGTACCAACCCGTGAACTGGCTATTCAGGTTTCCGAAGAATTCAATTCGTTACGAGGAAGTAAAAATATTCATGCTGCCCCGATATATGGCGGACAATCTTATGATACTCAATTCCGGCATTTAAAGAAAGGTGTCGATGCAATTATAGGAACACCTGGCAGGGTACTCGATCATCTTAATCGAAAGACTTTCTCAATTGATAATATATCATTTGCAGTACTTGATGAAGCTGACGAAATGCTTAATATGGGGTTCATTGAAGACATTGAAAATATTCTTTCCCATACACCAAAAGAAAGACGGACACTATTATTTTCTGCTACTATGCCCGAGCGGATTATGGCTCTGACAAAAAAATATATGGGTCCGAGAGAAATTGTTCGTACACAAAAATCAGGACAAACGACTGATCTTACGGATCAAGTTTATTATGAAGTTAAAGAATCTGACAAAATTGATGCCCTTTGCAGAATCATCGATACAACTAATGAATTTTTCGGATTGATTTTTTGTAGAACAAAAAACGATGTGGATTTTGTTTCTTCTAAATTAGCTGACCGGGATTATGATGTGGAAGGTTTGCATGGAGATATAAATCAAACTATGCGTGAAAAAATATTGAATAAGTTCAGAAATAAAAAAGTTAATGTTTTAATTGCTACCGATGTTGCTGCCCGTGGGCTTGATATTGAGGAGCTTACTCATGTAATTAATTATGCTTTGCCGCAAGATGCTGAATCTTATCTTCACCGTATTGGCAGAACGGGCCGTGCCGGGAAAGAAGGGACTGCAATAACTTTTATTACCCCGGAGGAACATCGGAAGCTGATGCATATTAAAAAATCTACTCAAACCGAAATTCGAAAACAGCGGATTCCACATGTAAAAGAAGTTATCAGCTTTAAAAGGGAAAAGATTATTTCTGAATTGAAAAATATGGTAGAAATGAATGTTCCCGCAGAATACATGAATATTGCAAATAATTTGCTTAACGATAATGAACCTAAAAAAATTATAGCCGCACTCATCAAGAACTCTTACCAGAATGAGTTGGAAGAAAAGAATTATGGGGAGATACGCGATCTATTTGAACCCCAAAAACAGAATAAGGATTTGAGACAGTCAGGTAGTTTGTATGATAAACAAAGAAACAGAAAAAAGTTTGAAAGGCGAAGTGATCATTTTGCTCGAAAGAACAAATCTGATTCCGAGAGTGGTAAAATAAGATTGTTTTTAGCACTTGGAAAAAAGGATGATTTAACTCCTAACACTTTGTTAGAAATGTTGAAAAAGAAAGCAAAGGTACCCGGAAATAAAGTTACGGGTATTCACATTAATGATTCTTATTCGTTTTTCAACGTTACTCCAGGTGAAGCTGATTTAATTATTGAAAAACTTAATTCAAAGGATAAAAAGAAAAGGCCTTTAGTTGAGCGGGCAAAGCCGACAAAATAGAATGGATCTATCGACAAATTTTTTAATTACTATTTTTTTCATGTGCAAAAAATGTCTTTTGGTTTATTACTTCAATCAAAGCTAATATTAAAATCATAAATATAAATTTGTAATTTAGCAGTAACCAGATTTCTTATCATACAAATAACTAGTTCAGTATAGTGTCACCTAACATCAAAAGGAATCTCCCGTATTACTTCGCTGTTACAGCTATTATTGTGTTATACTTTACCGTCGAAATCAATTTATTAAACCGGGGTTTTTACGCGCTATCAGCTGATGAATCAGGTCACACGATTGAAGCATACAATTGGTATAAAGGTGACGGACAAATATTTTCAATATGGCTCCCGTTTCATAAAATTGTAAATGGAGCAGCTTTAAATTTCTATTTTGATCTTATAATAACACCTCGTTTAGTTAGTTTATTATTTGGTTTTTTTACCGTCATCGTAATGATTCTTATAGCATATCAACTCTTTGATAATTTAATAATTGCATTGTTAACTGGTTTTTTGAGCACAATCTTTTTGCCTATTGCTGTATTTAGTGTTCTACCTTTAATAGAAATATTTTATTTCTTTTTTGTAGTGGCAGCCATCTTCTTTTTGCTTCTCTGGTCTAAAAGCAAAAAAGCATCTTACTTATGGTTAACTGCATCGTGTTTAGCTATTGCAACAACAACACGTTATGAGGCATGGATTTTCACATTTGTAGTTTTTCTGGTTATCGCTTACAAAATTTTTAAAGATCAATATGAATTTTCAAAAAGCATCATATTATTGTTACCTATATTCGTAATTATTTCGATCTTCCCAATTTCGTGGGTTATTCTATCTTTGGGTGCAAATAAAGGATCTCAAGATTTTATTAGCGCGGTTACAGCAAGGTACAATGAGGGAAGACTGATTGCGGAGATAAAGAATAATGTCGTATCCCAGTTTATAGAAATAAACTTATCTTCATTGAATATAATTGGGATTGCATCATTATTGTATTTATTCAAACATAATGAGAGTATTAAGAAATTCTCAGGCATTCTTTTCAGTACACTTTTAATATTCTCTTTAAGTTCCTTTTTTATAAAAGCAATGCCCACACATAATTACTGGCGTATTGGAATGATATGGTGCTTAATGTTATTACCATTCACAGCTCATCTTCTTTTTTATTTTCTAGAAAATGCTAAATCAAACGTTTTATACAAATATGTGTTTGCTGTTTTTTTCTTCGTTATCATTTATAGTTTTACCTCTCAACTAAATAAGTATACTCAAACTAGTTATTTAACAGTGTCTGAAATTTCCTTAGGTAATTACTTAAACAAACTTTCGAATAATAAGGATGCATGTATTTTAATTATGAAAGATGGTTCTGATAAATGGAGATATGCAAATATTTTAGTAGCAAGTCAAAACCCCGAAATATTTTTGGATAAACTAAGAAGTTTAGAATATGTAAACACAGATACAGTTTATCTCACTGGGCAGTTAGTAGAAGAGATAAAACAAAACAATTTGAGTTATTTTTTGTCTCCAGTTAGAACTACTCTCATTGATACTGCAAATCGCATTACTAAGTTAAAGAGTTGTGAAAATTGGAATGTGTTTAAGATTAACCCAAAATAAAGTTGAAATACCTGTAGAAAGTAGGTGGAGCCTTCAGAAAAATTTTAGAGGGCTGAGATAGAGAATTAGAAGATAAGAATAACATTGTAGCTGCAAAAATCATCAAAAAAGAAGAACTTTTTGTCGAATTGTTTGTGTGCCTAATTTAGAAGATGAAATAATAAGGATGCAAGAAGTTCATGTAATTCAAAAAGTAGTTGAAATCAAGCCAAACATCTAAGAATCTTAAAGCTGATATATTTTATCGGGTTCAAAAAACAATTAGCAAGAAGTGAAATGTTATGTGGCTTAAAAGGATCTAAAAATCAGATCCTCGGGTATTTAGTTAACTCACTTAAAATTACAGCTGATGCACTTGCTACATTTAAAGATTCTGCCTTTCCTTTTCTAGGTATAGTGATTATTTCGTCTGACAATTTTAAGAGTTCATTGCTAGGTCCATTTGCTTCATTTGAAAAGATGAGAATATTTTTATCTGATTTTTTGAAGTTATAAATATTTGTCCCAGAAATATCAGCACATAAAACTTTGTAACCTTTATGTTTGTAAGAAGTTATAGTGTCGTAATAATTCTTAATTACAGCCCAGTTTAAATGAAAGATTGAACCGGCGCTGGCCCTGAGTGTTTTTGGGTTGAGTACATCTGCACAATTGGCGCTTAGTAATAAATACTTCAGTCCGAACCAATCAGCATTTCGAAAGATTGTTCCGACATTTCCCGGGTCATTTATTTCATCTAAGCCAATAAAAAGTTTTTCTCGGATGTTTTCAGAAGAATGTTTAAAGATCGGTTTCTTAAAAACACCAATAATCCCCTGTGAATTTTCTGTAGCTTGAATTTTTCTAAATTCTTTTTCAGATATTTCTTCAAATTTATTTACGAATTTCTGTAATTCTTTTTGAACGGGCTGATGATTTGCTAAATAATCCTTTCTCACTATAATTGTTTCACATTCCCACTCACTATTCAAAGCCTCAATTATTAATTTTTCACCCTCTACTAAGAATTTATTTTCACTATCTCTTGCACTTTTGGTCAGGAGCGATGAATAATATTTTAATTGCGATCTATTCATAACATTGGATCATATTTTTGGGTTTTTCCGCTTTCCTCTTCGGCAGCCAATTTTTGTAAATATTCCCACGAATAAATTCCAGTATTATGTCCGTCTTTCCACTTGATCTGAATAGCGTATTCACCTACCATTTGAATATTAACAATTTGATACATATCAGGATTAAAAATTGTTGGTTTGGGAGGCCGGTAAGTTTTTAATAAGATTGTTTCTCCTTTACAATTTGCACAGGGGCATTCATCTCGCAGATATTTTAATCCAATCTTGGAAACAAAAGACTCATCCCAATTGATTGATAAGAATTTCTTCTCTAAAAGTCTTATTTGGATTGGCTTCATGTTAACGTAGACTCTTTAATTTGAACTAAAGTATAATAAAAATAATAAATTTTCTTTGAATATCGTGTCTCATTATTATTCTTTAGTGTTTGCAATTTTACTAAAAGAGGAATAATCCTATTTTTGTATATGGACTTTTTCATTATTGATACAATTCTTTTAATTATTTTAGTTGCACTAGCGGGAATATTTTCAGCTGCCGATATCGCCATTTCATCATTCGGATCGAATAGAATAGATGAATTGAGGGCAAAAAATGATAAGTCAGCTGAACTGTTTGAGTCAGTTCAAAAAGATCCGAACTCATTTTATGGTGCAATTCAAATTATCACCAATTTGCTA
>JACAFC010000079.1 GCA_013388515.1 Ignavibacteriaceae bacterium
AAGGATTATCATTCAGTTCAGTGCCTGATATAACCGGGATGAATTCATCAAGAAGATTAATGAAAAGTCTGGCTATTCGAGTTTTTGCTTGACCCCGCAATCCCAATAAAATAATATTATGCCGTGATAAAACTGCAGTTTGAATATCGGGAATTACAGAATCATCATAACCTAAAATCCCTTCAAATGGATTGTGCCCGTTCTTAAGTGAATGGATAAGATTTTTTCTTAATTCATCTTTAATAGGCAAAACTTTATAACTGCTTTTCTTGAGTTCGCCTAAAGTTTTAATTGATCTATAGTTCATTATGTCTTTCTTCAATTTTAATTAAATTCATTCGGGTATTTATTATCTTTACTGACACTCGAGAATAAGTGATATGGTTATTACTTTTAATTTGCATGCTGTTACTAATGTTAAATCTACGATGACTATCTCTTTTATTAACTATTAATCGTGATAATTTCAGAATACTAAATCCAACTTCACCTTTTTACCTTTTTTAAATTCACTCTCAGATTAGTTTAGGTAATGATCACTTTACTTTCCGTCGCCGGTTTCGGATGTAATCTTCAAAAATATATTCACCTAAACCTGAAAGACTACTATAAAATGCTCTGCCATTATTTGTTTTTGTAAATTCTCTTACAAACTGTTGTAAATAAGGATCTCTTGCAATCATAAAAGTAGTAATAGTAATGCCAAGCCTTCTGCATTTAGCGGCACAATCCAAAGTTTTATTTACAATTTTTCTATCTAAACCAAAACTATTTTTATAATATCGAATTCCATTTTTCAGACAAGTTGGTTTTCCATCGGTTATCATAAAAATTTGTTTGTTGTTAGTTTTTCTTCTCCGGAGAATATCAGTGGCCAAATCTAATCCAGCAACAGTGTTTGTATGATAGGGCCCAACTTGCAGAAATGGAATATCCTTAATTTCAATTGGCCAAGCATCGTCACCAAATGCAATTAAATCTAAAGTATCCTTAGGATATTTTTGCGTTATTAATTCCGATAATGCCATAGCAACTTTTTTAGCTGGAGTGATTCTATCCTCACCGTACAAAATCATAGAATGAGAGACATCGATCATTAAAACAGTAGAAGTTAAAGCCTTAAAATCTCTTTCTTCAACTTCAAGATCTTTCTCGGTAAGTCTGAATTCATCAATACCATGGTTTACTTGAGCTTTTTTGATTGAATCAGTTAATGCAATTTGTTCCAGAGAATCTCCAAAATGAAATTCTCTTCTTTCAGACGTAAGCTCATCACCAGAACCACTAAATGGAGTTCTGTGATTTCCAGGTTTGGATTTTTTTAATCTGCCAAAAATTTCTTCAAGTGATTGTCTTCTAATGGATTGCTCAGTTTTTGCAGTGATAACAATCACTTGTTTATTTTCATCTTCTTTCAAATAATTATTTTTTTTCAGATCATCTATAAAATCGCCAACGCCGTATGAATCATCTGTAAGTTTATATTGCTTATCTAGTTCGCTCAGCCAATTTAATGCTTCTGATACATCTCCAGAAGTTATTGTAATAAGTTCTAGAAAAAGTTTCAGGAGCTTTTCAAAAGGCGAACCATCAGCAAGCCCTTCAATAAATTTTGTAAACTTAATTCCTAACATTTTCTGCGTTTTTAGTTCTAACCGAAAAATGAAAACATTAGTTCAGTAATGCAAGGATAATAATTAGGTTTTAGGACAAGTGTGATTTGGAAAGATAGTAAACCTGAGCAAAGAGTTATTCGTTCTCAATTCTTTTTATCATGTCTTGAGCGTACTTCTCTTTTGGGTCTAAGCTAAGTGCATGTCTAAAATTTTTTACTGCGAGGCCTTTGTTCCCATCTATGTAATATGCATCTGCCAAGCCAACATAGTATTTAGCAAAATTATTATCTCGAGAAATGAGATATCTGAAATACGTTACAGCATCAGTGTAATTATAAGCAGCTATTAGATCGTAACCGAACAAAACCAATTCATCTTTATCGGTTTTGTAGCTTGCTGATGAATCTTTTGTAATTTGTAAAAGAGCATTTAAGACTGAGTCAATATTACTTTGTAAATATATTTCAAGTAGTCTATCTGCTAGTGATTTTTTTACTTTTATTTGCTCATTGTCTAAAAAGATGGATGCAAAAGATTTTGCCGGATTTTCTAAATTTCTATCTCTGATGTTCATTAAATAAACAGTTGCTAAAGATAGATCGGGATAGATAATTAAATCGCTTACAAACCCAGTTCCACCTCCAGAGTGTCCAAAATATTTTCGACCTTTATGATCAACTCCAAAACTTAATCCTAACCCATAGTTTAAAGTGTCTCTATTAATAACTGTTGGCTGAAGCATTTTATCTAAAGATGATTTGTTTATCAGCTTAAAATTAATGATGCTATTAGCAAACTTTAGCAGATCACCAGAGCTGGAAATAATTCCTCCTCCGGGAAATTTGATACTAAGGTCAGCTAATTGAGCATTTTCAAATTGGCGCAAATTATTTTTTATATAGCCTCGGGCTTTGTTATAAATAATTTTTGGTTGATACTCTAAAAAGGTTGATTTCATGCCACTAGGTTGAAAAATATATTTTTTTAAATATTCCTCATAGCTTAACTCCGATACATGCTCGATTATTCCGGCAAGTAAATTATAGGCAAGAGTGCTGTAATTATATTTTGTGCCAGGTTGAAATTCGAGTGTATCATTAATTACCGTTCTGATTGCATCTTTAATTGAGTGGAAAGACTCAGTACTGTTAAATTCTCCATACCGATAGCTGCGAATACCTGAAGTATGATTTAAAAGCTGTCTTACTGTAAAAGACCATTTCTTTTTTGGAAAATAGGGGAGATAAGTTCTTGCGTCTTCATCTAATTTTATCCTGCCACTTTCAACAAGCTGCATAATAGCGACAGATGTAATAAACTTAGAGATAGAAGCTATTCGGTACAAGGTGTTTGTATTAGCTGGCACTGAGTTTTCGACGTCTGCGAAACCAATTGCATCAAGCCAAATTATGCTATCCTGTAAACTCACACCACCGGAAATTGATGGAACACCTTTGTTGATTTTATATTCAGTTAAAAAATTGCTTAGCTTATTATTAAGATCTTGGGAGTATGAATTTTGAACTAAAGGAATAAATAAAAGAAGTGTGAAAAGAAATAATTTTTGTGAATTTGTTTTGATTGAAGTTAAAACAATGACTCTATTAAAACGGACTAACCCCAGTATTGAAACTGGGGTTAGACAAAATTTAATTGCAGATTGGATATCAGCCAGCACAATTTTCATTTTACAACTGGTTTGAAAAGTAAGTCATAAAACTAAATTCATGCTAAAAAATTATTTTTTATCCAAGCTGGCTCGTTTTATAAAAATATTATCGATTAAGTTATAATCTTTTGCTTCATCAGCAGTTAAGAAATAATCACGGTCGCAATCCTTTGTAATTTGCTCGATGGTTTTTCCAGTATGTTCAGATAAAATATGATACAAAGAGTCGCGAGTTTTAATCATTTCTTTAGCATGAATTTCAATATCGGAAGTTTGACCTTGTAAACCGCCTACCCATGGTTGATGAATCATTATTTTTGCGTGAGGCAGTGAATTACGTTTGCCTTTTGCTCCACCAGCAAGCAGAACAGCTCCCATACTTGCAGCCATTCCAACACAAATGGTAGAAACGTCTGGTTTAATGTACTTCATGGTATCATAAATGGCTAATCCTGCAGTAACACTTCCGCCGGGAGAGTTGATGTACAGAAAAATATCTTTTTCCGGATCTTCAGCTTCAAGAAAAATAAGTTGAGCGACAGTCAAACTTGCAACATGATCATCAATAGCAGTTCCCAAGAAGATAATTCTCTCACGTAATAAACGTGAGTAAATATCCATTCCTCTTTCACCTCGACCTGTTTGTTCAATTACATAGGGAACCAATTGATTGAATACTTCAAACTTTTCTGAATTCATTTTTAATCCTCTTCCTTTTTATAAAGATTTTCTGGTGGAACTTTTTTAATATTATTTTTTTCCTTTAGGAAATCAAAAAGTTTTTTGTCAATCAGTTTCTCAGACATGTTCGCTGATTTATAATAATTAATCAATTTTTCAACAGCAATTCCGGTTTTATCAGCATCTTTCATTGCTAAATCATTCAATTCTTCATCTGTAACCGTTAATTGTTCCTTTTTTTGAATCAAACTTTTCAATAAAAACCACTTCACCTCAAATTGCGCAGATGGCAGAAGCCGCTCAGCAAGAAGTTTCCTATCAATATTTTTTGCACCTCTTCGCTTTCCATTTTCCTCTTCTTGCTTAATAAGTTCTTCCAAAACGTTTTGTACAAGAGATTTTGGGGGTGTGAAATCGTTATTGCTGATAATTGATGTTATCAGCCTTCGACGTAAAAATTCTTCGGTTTGCTGTTGATAATAATTAGTAAAATCCTTTCTAATCTCTTCTTTAAATTGTTCAGGGGTCGATATTTTATCCTTAGTTATTTTTTTTACCAATTCTTCTGATAATTCAGGTAGAATAATTTTTTTAATTTCTAATATTGCACCGCGGTAATAATATTTTTCCGGGTTCATAGTTTGTTCAACATTTACATCGTGCTTATGGTGTAAATCGTCAAAAGAGAATTCAAAATTTTCACCTACTTTTTTACCTTTTACATTGTTTCTAATTTCTGGCTGCACATGATGGTTTGATAAATCAATATCCAAAGTCTCAGGTTTACTGTCTGCAAAAACTTCGCCGGATTCAGTAATTCTCTGCATTTCCACTTTTATAATATAAAACTCATCATCACCTACGATTTCTGCATCCTCTGTGCTACTATTTGATTTCAAAATGTGTTCAATTTCATGCTCCACTTCATGATCCGAAACTGTATAATCGGGGATATCAATATTGAGGTTTGTATAGTCTTTCGGATCAATATTCGGAATAACTTCATACTTAACCTTGAATTTTAAATCTTTACCAGGCTCTAAATGAAGGTCCGTTAGTGAAGGTGTTCCTACTGGTTTAAGAGAATTTTGCTTTGCTACTTCCCAGAATTGGTCAGTTGCAACTTTTTCAGCTGCTTCATATTCAAGTGCATCTCCAAATCTGCTTTTTAATAATTTGGCAGGTACCTTGCCTTTTCTAAAGCCAGGTAACTGAATCTTTTTTGCTTGTTTTTTTACTTCTTCGTCAATTTCATTTTTAACTTCATCGTAAGAAAATTCTATACTTACTTCGTGTTCGGATTGATTAATCTCGTTTACTGTAAAATTCAAAATTACCTCAAATTATAAAGAATTAAATAAACCGTGCGAGAACGGGGACTCGAACCCCGACACCTTGCGGTACTAGATCCTAAGTCTAGCGCGTCTGCCAATTCCGCCATTCTCGCAATCGTCAATTATTGTAAATTAGAACAACAAATATAAATGGGCTTAAAATCTATCGCAAATAATTAAAGTTGATTTTTACATGTTTCTTAATCCCTTTAGTTGGCATGAATTTGGAGGAATTAGGCTAGAATAATATAAAAAGACTAATGAATGTGATTTCAACACGCTTATCAAATTCGATAAAAACCTATGAGGACTATTCTTACCTTATTGTTTCGGAATGTGGAAATATTAGGCAAAAAAATGAGGATTCTGTAGGTGTTTTTCATACTAATTATGGATTACTGTGTATTGTGTGCGACGGATTAGGTGGGGGCTTATCCGGCGAATTTGCATCAAAAAGCAGTGTGGAGAGAATTTTCAAAAGCTTTATTGAATCATAGGAGGAAGATTATTTAAAGAAAATTAAATCTTCAATTGAATCAGCAAATAAATTTGTATATGAAAAATCCAATGGCAATCTTAACTTTAAGGGGATGGCAACTACTTGTGAGGTTTTATTAATCAATAAAACTACAGCTTATTGGGGTCATATTGGAGATTCAAGAATTTATTTCTCGAAAAATGGCAAACTGACTCAGCTGACAAAAGATCATTCGCTAATTCAAAAATTAATAGATGACGGGGCACTATCGTTCAGCGAAACTAAAAATCATCCTAAGAAAAATGTTATAATGAAGGCAATTGGTGATGAAGCTTTGCCTGAAATAGACACAAGTAAAATGCTTCTTCCAACCAAATCAAAGATGAGGTTTATGGTTTGCACCGATGGGGTTACAAGTGTGCTCGGAAACGATGAGTTAGAAAAATTATTTCAATATTCACTTGGTCATTTTTCTGAGCAACTTTCTAGAATTATTGTTGAACGCGGAGCACCGGACAATTTTACGTATGTGATTGTAGGGAACTAAAATTCCAGCCAAATCATTAAATTGATTTTACATAATCATATCTTTAACTTTATCACATAAAATTCATTCCTTAATAAAGCGGTAATTCTGTTTGGATAAGTTTATAATAACTGGTGGCAACATTCTTAAAGGAAAAACTGAAGCTAGCGGCGCAAAAAATGCTTCTTTGGCTTTAATGCCAGCAACTTTGCTAGCTTCAGGCAAAAGTCTTCTTAAGAATACTCCTAAATTAAATGATGTCTTCACTATGATAAAATTGTTGAAGCACTTGGGAGTCGAATCAAATTTTTCAGGTACTGAACTTGAATTAGATACGAAAAATATCAATGAATTTGTTGCTCCATATGAACACGTGAAAAAAATGCGGGCTTCAGTTTATGTTCTTGGGCCTCTGTTAACAAGATTTGGCTATGCTAAGGTTTCTTTACCTGGGGGTTGCGCTTGGGGACCAAGACCCATTAATCTGCATCTTGAAAGTATGAAGAAAATGGGTGCAGATATTGAACTTACCGAAGGTTATATAGTAGCTAAAGCAAAAAAACTTAATGGTGCTAAAATCAATTTTGATATTTCCTCTGTTGGGGCTACTGGAAATGTCTTAATGGCAGCAGTTTTAGCAAAAGGCACTACAATAATTTCAAATGCGGCACTAGAACCGGAAATTACAAACCTTGTAGAGTATCTTGTTAAAATGGGTGCAAAAATAGAAGGGAAAAACACTTCAACTTTAATTATTGAGGGGGTTGAACAACTTCATTCTGCTGAGACAGAAACAATTTCGGATAGAATTGAAGCAGGTACTATTTTAGTTGCAGCTGCAATCACTAAAGGAAAAGTTTTAATTGAAAAAATTGAACCAAAATTGTTAACTGCACTACTTCTTAAGTTGGAGGATTCAGGCTGTAAAATAAATATTTTTGAAAGTGCAATTGAAGTGGATGCAACTGATATTCAGATTAAACCGACCAACATTTCAACAGCTCCTTTTCCCGGGTTTCCGACTGATATGCAGGCCCAGTGGACAGCTTATATGACTTTGGCTCAGGGTGTTTCAACTGTTACAGATGCAATTTATCTTGATCGTTTTATGCATGTGCCAGAACTGGTAAGACTTGGAGCCGATATCATTGTAAAGGAGAACAATGCTGTTATTAAAGGAGTTAAAGAATTAAAAGGTGCCAAGGTTATGTCTACCGATTTACGTGCAAGTGCATGTCTTGTTCTAGCTGGGTTAGCAGCAAAGGGTAAAACCGAAGTTTTAAGAGTTTATCATTTAGATAGAGGTTATCAAAGGATTGAGGAAAAATTAATGAACCTTGGAGCTTCTATTGAACGAGTGGAGGGGCAAGAATATTAAAATTCTCAAGAAATTTTTTTCAGCTAGCAATTATCTTTTCCTTTTTGTTTCTATTATTTCTCTATTTAATGTTTTTCTTCTTTCCTTGCCATTAACTAAGTACTTGGGGTATGAGTATTCGGTACTTAATTCGATCTTCATTGTTCTAATTTCAGGTATTTACACAATTGTATTGCTAAATAATTCTTCGGCTGAAAAGTTTGACATAAAAGAAGTATCCACCAAATTTATTACTTCCCATTTAATATTTGTTTTAGTCCCAATAATAATTTCCTTATTTGGACTATTCAGGATTGTTACTTGTCCATTCATTGATGGAATTAAATTTTATACCGTTCTGACTCTACCAGCACCAATAATCGGAATTTCACTAGGTTTAATAAGTTTTAATGCTTCGAGAAAATTCAAATTCCCAATCTTTTTCGGATTACTGATTGTAATCTGTTCAATTCCGGTGCTCGAGATATACTTTAATCCTCAAATATATTTTTATAATCCTTTGGTTGGATTTTTCCCAGGTACTATATACGATGAAGCTATAGAGATTGATGCAAAGCTGATCGTGTATAGATTAATTAATATTTTCTATTTTGGTTTATTGATTTATCTTTTGCTTCAGTTCCTAAGTCGACGTTCAAAATATTCTATTAAGACAATAATGTTGGTAGCCGTAGTTTTACCTCTAATTCTAGTATTAATATCACCGTATTTAGGTTATTCTACCACAAAGTCTCGAATCAAAAAGGTATTAGATAAAACCTTAGTCTCCCAGCATTTTAATATTCATTATGCTTCTGGAATCGAAGATTCATTGATTAAAACAATTGCTTTGCACCATGAATACAGCTATGCAGAATTGAGAAAATATTTTAATGAAACTCCGAAGGGAAAAATTACTTCATACATTTTTAATAGCCGTGAAGAAAAGGGTGAATTGTTTGGAAGCTCAAATGCTGACGTCGCAAAACCATGGCTGTCAGAAATTTATATAACCTTGGATAATTATGATAAAACTTTGAAACATGAAATTGCGCATTGTTTTGCAGGCGAATTTGGTTCTACCATTTTTAATGTTGCCGATAATTTCAATCCTTCCTTAATTGAAGGTATCGCAATGGCGGCAGATCCAATCCATGATGATTTTGATCTTGACTATATGGCAGCGTTAGCATTTAACCATGGATATAAGATAGATATTAAGAAATTATTTAAGTCCTTTGATTTCTTCCTTCATCCCTCCTCGTTGGGATACATAATTG
>JACAFC010000089.1 GCA_013388515.1 Ignavibacteriaceae bacterium
GTACCAGATACTTCATTTCCTGCTATGACATTCGGTTGGGAAGCTGACGATATCGATGGTACCGAATCAATTGAATACATAAATATTGCACTGAATGATACTTTGCATCCTATTCAGCTTAATGGAAATGTTAGACGGATTGCGGTAAGGTCAAAAGATTTTTCATCCAGTAATCCTCAGATGGATATTCTGATAGATGGAAATCCTAATAGTGTGGCTTTAGAAAAATTACCAGGGCTTAAGTTAAATTCATATAACTCTTTTTATGTTCAAGCTGTAGACATCTCAGGTGCAAAATCTCAATTTATTTCTCTACCGAACAACGGAAAGAAATGGTACATCAAGCAGCCAAAAGGTGATTTATTAATTGTTGATAATTATAATACAGCGGATAATTCAGCGAGTTTTTATAACTTGATGATGGATAGTCTTTCACTGCTTGGGAAATACGACATCCTTGATTTACATGCGGCCACCCAATCACTACCTTATTTAAACATTACTTTTTTAGAAACCCTTAAACTTTTCAAGTATTCTTTCTGGTATTCGGATAATAATCCGTCTCTCGATTTAGCAAATGCTTCAACACAAAAATATCTAGATGGAGGTGGAAAAATTTGCTTCTCAATGCAATTCCCACAAACGGTAGATCTATCTGTCCTCCAAGGCTTTTTGCCGATTATTGGGGACAGCAGTGATTCTCGATCTTCACTCCTAAGTGGAACCAAAATATCAGCAGCTCAAACGCAGCCTGATTATCCCGATCTTCAAACAAGTGCTTCCTTATTCCGTGCAAGAACATTTTATTTAGGACAGCTTGGGGTTATTCCCATCTACTATTTTCCGAACAATGAATTAAAAGGATTTATCGGATTCGCTAATTCATCGAAAAGTCTATTCTTTATGGGGCTTCCACTCCATAGGCTTAATGCAGGTAATGCAAAAGTAAAGGAACTGCTTACAAAGGTTTTGTTTCAAGATTTTGGAATAACACCATGAGATATCTAATATTCCTTGCATTTATTTTGTGTTCCCAAGTCAATTATGCACAAGAAATAGGAACTCTTTCCGGCAAGATTACAGATGCTACTTCAGGTGAAGGTTTACCTGGAGTTAATATTATTCTAAAAGGAACTTACTATGGCGCAGCAACTGACGTAAACGGTAATTATAAAATAAATTCAATTCACGAGGGAAACTACACCGTTTCAGTTTCGTTTATTGGATACAAAACTATGCAGTTCACTGGAATTAAAATAGAAGCAGGCAAGACAAGGGAATTAAATGTAAAGCTAGAAGAGTCAGTTCTTACTTTATCGCAAGATATTATTGTTATTGGGGATAAACCATTGTTGGATGTTGAAGAAACACAAAGCAAAAAAACTATTTCGCAGGAAGATATTGAAAAATCAATTGTTGAAAATATTGCGGATGTAGTAGTTCAACAAGCTGGTGTAGTTAAATCGGATAATGCTATACATATTCGCGGCGGTCGTGCTTATGAAAATGCTTTTTTGCTTGATGGTGTTTCAGTCCAGGATCCTTTAGCGGGAACTGGTTTTGGGCTTCAATTATCTGCAAACGCAATTGAGGAGGTAGAAGTAATCACAGGCGGGTACAATGCTGAGTTTGGTCAAGCTACTTCCGGTGTTGTTAATGTTAGAACAAGAGAGGGAAGTGAAAGATTTCATGGATATTTCTCCTACAAAAAAGATAACTTCGGAGATAAGACTTCAAATCATGTTTTTAATTTAGATATACTTGAATCCAACTTAAGCGGACCAGAACCAATCACTTCGTTCATACTTCCATCTTTGGGTATTAAAATACCTGGAGAAGTAAACTTCTTTGGAAGTTTTTATATGGGAATAAGTGACGGCATCACGCAAGGATACTTTAAACCAACAGCTGCCCAGCTTTACTCCTCAACATTTGGAGGTACAAAGTTTGCTCCTCGAGCTGAAAATAGCTGGTTTTGGCTTGCAAAGTTAACCTATAAACTTTCACCAACTTTAAAGTTTCAATATTCATTTAATCAATCAGTAAACATCAATCAAAACTCCCAATCACTTCAGTCAAACCTTGAGTACATTGAACCGAGTCCTGGGTATCAGTATGAATTTCAAAATATTCTTGATAATGCTAATACATTCACGCATCAAAATAAATATCAAACATTTGGTGTTACTCACACCATAAACCCTAAGACATTTTATGAAATTAAGTTTAATCACTACTATACAAATCTTCGTGCTGATGCTAATGGTAAAATGTGGTATGAATATTCGGAACCTAAGGATATAACTAATTTCCCCATTGAGTATTATAATCTAAACAGAGATACAATTGGTGTCATTCCTGGAGATGGTTTCTGGGATGTTGGAAATCCATTTACTTGGCGTGACCATTTTGTGGAGGAGTTTTCAATTCGAGGGGATCTTACAAGCTTTTTCGATGAAAAAAATAAATTCAAAGCCGGATTTAATTTGCAATTCCAAGAAATGCAAGTTATTGATATTTATAAACCTTGGGTTGGTGAACTAGGACTAAACAACGACATGTACAAAGTTTTTCCAGCGATTGGTTCATTCTATGCACAGGATAATATAAATTTTTCTGGAATGATATTGAACTTTGGGCTGCGATTGGATTATTGGTTTCCTGGTAAATATGTGGATGATGCAATTGAAAATCCTGCTGTTGTTACAATACCCGATGAAACACGACAAAATTATGTTGATAACACATTTGCTTGGTTTGGAAATAGAAGATGGAAATCTAGATTAAGTCCGCGACTTGGTATTTCGCATCCTGTTTCTGATAATCAAATATTATTTTTCTCATATGGACATTTTAGCAAATGGCCTAAACCTCAATTTGTTTATGCAAAATTAAATCCGCTTAATGCACAATCTTCATTTCAAAAATTTGGGAACCCAAATCTGAATCCTGAAACTACAGTTGCATATGAACTTGGTTTGAAAACCCAGTTTACTAATGACGATGTTCTTACTATAACTGCTTATTACAAAGATATATTTGATTACGTAAGTACAAGATCAGCTCTAATTACCTCAGCAAGGTTCGCCACTCAAAGATTTATTACCTATGTGAATTCCGATTATGCACGATCAAGAGGATTGGAAATTGAATTTAGAAAACGAATAGGCAAATGGTTTAACGGATCTGCTAATTTTGCTTATTCAATTGTCACAGGCAGAAGTTCATCAGCAGATGAAGGAGTGCTTGTAATAAGGGGTGATTTAGACGAATCGATTAAAGAAGAATATGTCCCATGGGATAGACCAGTAACTGCTACACTTACAACTAATTTTTATATTGAAAAAGGTCAACCGCTGTTTGGTTTTGGTGAGGGGATTTTAGATGATATTAATCTATTCATCAGAATGCAATATCAATCCGGGAAAAGATATACTCCAGCAACTTTCACTGGAAGTTATTTAAGCAATGGCAGGCCTGAATACGAAACTGTTAGAACAAATCGTTATGGCAAATTGGGTGACGACTGGTTTTGGATAGATTTAAATTTTGAAAAATATTTTTATATGGCAGATTTGCGATTTTCTTTGTTTGTGGAAGTAAATAATCTTTTTGATTTCAAGAATTCAGCTATAATAAATCCGGTAACTGGAGAGGCATACGAAAATGGTGATCCAACACCGCTCTCATGGAATGATCCAAGCTATCCTGATCTACAGGCACCATTAGATCCCTATCCGTTAAACCCAGCAAGATATTTAACACGAAGAAATATAAAATTTGGGCTAAGCATAAAATTTTAAATGAAAAAATACATCTTAATATTGCTGTTCATAGTTTCGCAAAGAGCTAATGCCCAATTATTTCCTGTTTTAGGCGGGCAAAGAGCCGGAATATCAACAGCGCAATTTCTTAAAATTGGGGTGGGAGCAAGAGCATCCGCCTTGGGAGAAGCCTTTGTGGCAATTGCTAACGATGCTTCAGCTTTGTACTGGAATCCTGCTGGATTAACTCAATTTAGGGAAAACCAGATTTTATTTTCGCACAACAAGTGGCTAGTAGATATCAATCACGAATTTCTTGGTGCAGTCTATCATCTAGATGAAACAAATTCCTTCGGCATCTCGTTTACAGCGCTATCAATGCAAGATATGAAAGTTACAATCGAATTTGCTCCTTTTGGAACAGGAGAGCATTTTAGTTTTGGTGACATTAGTGTAGCATTAACTTATTCTAGGAAGATGACTGACAAATTCAGCTTTGGCGGAACTATCAAATACATTGAAGAAACACTTGATAAACTTAAAATGCGTGGATTGATGATTGATTTAGGTACTTATTATTGGACCGGTTTGGGTTCTACACGATTTGCCGTTACTGTTTCTAACTTTGGAAATCAATTAGCTCCCGATGGTGAGGTTGTTCTGATCGGGAAAAGAGAAAAATCTGAATGGCAATCCTTTTCCCCCCCAACTATATTCAGAATTGGATTTGCATTCTAACCAATTGAAAATGAGGAACATAAACTTACTGCTACATTTCAACTAAATCATCCAAATGATAATAGTGAAAATGTAGTATCGGGTATTGAATATTGTTGGAATAAAATGCTTTTCCTACGCGGTGGTTACAAATTCAATGTTGATGAACAAAATATTTCTTTAGGAGCTGGAATTTCTATACCTCTTAGTTTTGCTAATTTCAATCTTGATTATGGTTTTACAGAGTTTGTACAACTCGGATCAGTTCACAGAATTTCTATTTTACTAGGATTGTGAGTAGATGGTAAAGACAATTAAAATATCAACCATTCTTATGTTATTTGTATTTATAAGTTGCACTGATAAATTTGATATTAACCAGTTTCAAAACTCTGATGCTAATGCTAATATTGGTGGCGATACAGTTTATGTTCAATTATCTCCTGACTGGACCGGTTTCAATAATCCCCAAGATATTTATATTGGAAAAGAACCATTCATTTACATAGCGGATACGGACAATGATAGAATAGTGATGATGAATTTAGCTGGTCAAATTCTTGATACGAGAGCAATAAAAAAACCAGTCGCAATTACTCAGGATTTCAAGTTAAATTTAATTGTGTGTGCTGAATTTGATACATTGATTGGCGGGGTTACAAAAACATTTAGCGCAGTTTACAAGTTTAATTTGGTTAAAGCTAGTCACAAGATCAGCGATGCTGAACTAGTAAGATTGCTTCCTACAGATTTCACCCCGATTAATGAAAAAAGAAAATATACTGGCGCAACTACGTTTTATAACAATATGTTTTATATTGCTCGTCAGGGTCCAAGCAATTCAAGTATATTTGATCCGGACAATTCAATTTTAATATTTTATCCAAAATCATTTTACGGAAAAGGAGAAGGGGATACCTTAGTTGGAAGAGTTGCAAATATTGATCCAGTCAGCAGCGGATTAATATCAGCTAATCAAATCAGTTCATTATCATCTATCAATAAAAAGAATATGGATTTTGTGGCTACTTTAACTGGAAATAACAGTTTTAAGGCACAGTGGTTTCATTATCAAATTACAGCTATAGACGAGAAATATGTTAGCCAGTTTTCACCTCAGGATGGTATTGGCTTTGTATTACCAAATAGATTTTCAAAACCGGAAGGAAGCTGGGTAGATAATTCTGGTAATATCTATATTGCAGATGCCGAAAAGGATAGTATTTTTAAATTTAATGCATTTGGGGAAGAACTTCAGTCATTTGGAGGATCTAGATTATTTAATTCACCATATGCGGTTGCATTTTTTGATAAAACGCTTTATGTAGTTGATACCGGGAATAATAGAATTTTAAGATTTATTTTATCAACAGATTTAAATTGAGTTATTACGATCAAGATTTTTTCCTAGAAAACTTCCAATTTATTCACAATGAGCTATTCGAAATCAAATGAAATTATTTATTAGCTGTTTTATTTTAACCTTACTTTCAACTTTTAAACCAACTTACGCTCAATCAGTTATAATCAATGAAATTTATAATTCCAGCGGAAATGATGAATGGCTGGAATTACTTGTTCTGCACGATGGATTAGACATTCGTAATTGGAGCATTCGAGATTTTAGCAGCAGTGGGGTTGCCCAATCACCTCTTAATTTCACTAACAGTGAGTTATGGAACAACTTGAGGAAAGGTACCATAATTGTCATTGCTCGTTCAGAAAATAGTTTTGCTGAAGATATTGATGCTAGTGATTATACTCTAACTGTAAAATCAAATAATGCGCTTTATCTAACAGGAACTTCTTTTTTATTTGCAGGAGGTTCAGAAGCTGTACAAATAAGGAATACCACTCAAGAACATGTTCATGGCATCTCCTGGGGAGCAGCAAACTCAGCCAGCATACCAAATCCAAAGATTCATTTTAGTACCTCCGCTACCAGTAACACTTCCACATTTTTTAACGAAGATGACATTTCAGAATTAAATACTATAAGTAATTGGACGGTAAATGGTGTTCCATCAAGGGGAACTGGTAATACAGTTATCAATAATAATTGGATAACTTCATTACGTGCCAGAATTGAAGGATCAGGTGCTGTGACTATCAATCCAAGCACTATAAATGGTAATGAAATTACAAACATAAGTTTCAGTTACAAAAGAGATCCCGGATCGCCTATAAATTCACTAAGAATAATTATCCCAAACGGCTTCTTATGGAGCCAAAACATTTCATCGGTAAGTACAAGTAATTTCACCTCTTTTATTAGCATATCCTCCGATACAATATCATTTACAGACGTATTATTTCTTAATGATTCAATTTCAATTTCAATTTCAATTATTGATATAACTGTACCTTCAATTAGTGGAAATTATAAGTTCAAATTTCTATCAGGTGTCGGTATGGATTTGGCTGAGGTAAATCCTTCGCCAATTCTAACTGTATATGGTGTTTCGGTTCCAATCTCTCAAGTTAAAATGAACGACAATGATGGACTATCACTTTATTTAGGTCAATTAGTTACGGTGCGTGGAATTGTTACTGTTGCTTCGCAATTTGGGAGTCCCAGTTACATACAGGATAACACAGGAGGAATATCCATTTTTGGTTCTACTTTCTCAGGTTCTGTACAAATTGGTGACGAGGTAATTGTATCTGGCACAGCATCTCAATTTAATGGTCTAAATCAATTGGAAAATCCTGTTCTTCATCAAATTGTAAGTAATAACAATGAAGTTGAACCGTTGCTAGCAAATCCATTTGAACTTAGCAGTGATGGAGAATATGGCATTGAGAACTTTGAAGGCAGATTAATTAGGGTGAATGGTGTTCTTGTTACAGAATTAAATGGAAGTCCTATTTCAAACTGGGCTTACAAAAATTACTTGCTTACAGGTAGTTCAGCTGCAGATACTATTCAACTAAGAATTGACAATAACACTTCTTTAATTGGAATACCTGCTCCGGCTGGGCGTTTTGATGTAGTCGGTGTCGTTAGCCAGTACAAAACTTCACAACCATTTGTTGGTGGATATCAAATCATGCCACGGTTTTCGAGTGATATAATTTCATCGGGGCCGATTATCGAAAAATTCCCTGAGGAAGTGGAACTTACATCAAATTCAATTACTTTAAATTGGCAGACAATTAATCCTGGTTCATCTAGAATTCGCTACGGTATTACAACTTCTTACGAATTAGGTGTAATTGAACCTGATAATGAACTTCGAACAAATCATAATCTTAAAATAACCGGGCTAAATGCCGCTACAATATATAATTTACAAGCTTTTTCTGTGGTTGGTTCTGATACTAGTTTCTCTGGTAATATTATCTCCAGTACAACATCAGGGACAGAAACAAGTGGTAAAATAAACATATACTTTAATAAATCAGTTAACACAACTGTCTCCGGAGGAGCGCCAGCAGCTGCAAATGCAGATTTAAAGACTGTTACCTTAAATCGAATTAACAATGCCACACACTCCATTGATGCAGCTTTGTACAGTTTAAGTGGATCAGTTGGAGCGGAGATCGCTAATGCGTTAATAAATGCTAAAAATCGTGGAGTGAAGGTGCGAGTAATTGGCGAGAATGATAATAAAACTACAACACCCTGGACAACACTCCAAAATAATGGAATCGCTTATGTTACTGATCAAGTTGGCTTGAATGATGGAATGGGTTTATCTCATAATAAATTTTTTATCATCGATTATCGAGGTGGCGCTCCAGATAAGGTCTGGGTGATTACTGGCTCCTGGAACGCTACAGATCCTGGTACTTATGATGATAGACAAAATTTGGTTGAAATCCAGGATGTTGCATTAGCGGGAGCATTTACCCGCGAATTTGATGAAATGTGGGGATCAAACGGAGATTCTTCAAATCCCTCTATCTCTCGCTTCGGATCCCGGAAACTAAACAATACTCCACATAATTTTGTAATTGGTGGAAGGAAGGTCGAGTGTTACTTTAGTCCGAGTGATAGAACAACTTATCATATTGGAAAGACGTTAAGTAAAGCCCAAAAGTCAGTCAACATTGCGACTCTAACTTTAACCAGAAGAGATCTTGCTGATTCTATTATTTCTGCAAAAAACAGAAATACCAAAGCAAGAGTTATTTTGAGTAATAATGTTGATAGCGGGACACAATTTTCTTATCTCCAATCAAATGGAATCGATGTTAGATTAAAAGGATTCAGCACTGGGTTACTTCATCATAAGTACGCAATTATAGATGCTGAACCAACCGGATTCACTCCTTTTGTTATTACTGGTTCGCACAATTGGTCTTCATCAGCAGAAAATAGCAATGATGAAAATACACTAATAATTCAAGATGCCCAGATTGCCAATTTCTATCTGCAAGAATTTGCAGCCCGGTATTATGAGGCAAGTGGAACCGATTCAATTATCGTTACGGATATTTTTGAGGAAACATTACCATCAAGTGAATTTTTCCTAGCTCAAAACTATCCTAATCCTTTTAATCCAATAACAATTATTGACTTTTCGATTCCTTATCCAAGTAAAGTTGAGTTAGCTATTTACAATCTACTCGGAGAGAAAATAACTGTTTTGAAAGATGCGGAAATGAATATGGGAAACCATAGGGTTTCGTTTGATGCATCCGATATGTCAGCCGGTGTGTATTTCTATAGACTGTCAGCAGGTGGATTTAGTCAAACAAAAAAACTTACTTTGCTCAAGTAAAGAGTATTTTATAAAAATTTGAAAAGAAGCAGAGTATGCTTATTTTTGTCACTTAAATAGATAAAAATGATAATAATTTTAAAAGTTTAAGGAAAAAACATGCCTGAAGTAAAAGGGTTTATTAAACAAGTAATTGGTCCTGTAATAGATATTGAATTCGATGAAGGATATCTGCCAAAAATACTTAATGCAATTAGAATTCCTCGAGTCACAACTGAAGGTAAGGCTGAAGACTTGATAGCTGAGGTTCAGCAGCATCTTGGTGAGGATAGAGTTCGCGCTGTTGCAATGGATTCAACAGATGGTTTAGTTAGAGGTATGGAAGCATTCGATACACTTGAACCCGTTTCTGTACCTGTGGGGCCAGAAACACTTGGCAGGCTGCTAAATGTAGTAGGACAAGGGATTGATGGATTAGGTGAAATTAAGTCTAAGAAAAGGTACCCGATTCATAGACCCGCTCCTTTATTTAAAAACCTTTCTACACAAACAGAAATGTTCGAAACAGGTA
>JACAFC010000268.1 GCA_013388515.1 Ignavibacteriaceae bacterium
CCGGGGCCCGCGCGGCCGCTCGCTTCGCGAGTTGCCGCTCGACGAGTTCCTGCGCGAGGTCGGATCGCTCACGAATCTGCGGGCCGTAAGGGACGCGAACGACCCGATGGGCTACACGATCGACGGCAGCTCCCTGCCCGACTGGAAGAACCCCCCACGCCTCTGAGCTGTCGCTACTTCACGTAGAGCAGTTTCTTGGTCGATGTCCACGGGCCAGCCTTCATCTGGCTCCAGTAGACGCCGGAGCCGACCCGGCGACCTTGGTCGTTCCTCCCATCCCACGTGACCGTGTGGCTGCCAGCCTCGAGCGCGCCCTCCACCAGCTTTCTCACGAGACGCCCATCGACTGTTGGTGAGCATGAGAAAACGTAGGAATCTGGACGGATAGGGGATCATGTTCCGATCCTGGTCCGCCGTTCCTTCTGATGTTCCTGGGCCTCCCGTTTGCGAAAGCTTTCCCCCTCGATGGCGATGATTTCCGCGTGGTGGACGACTCGATCGATGAGCGCGGTCGCAGAGGTTGCGTTGGGGAAGATGCCTGGCCAGTCGCTGAAGGCCAGGTTTGTGGTCAGGATCAGGCTCTTCTTCTCGTATCGGCGACTGACGACCTGGAAGAGCAGGTCGGCGTTTCGATTGTCATAGGAGAGATATCCGATCTCGTCGATGACGAGCAGCGGGGTCGTGGCGTAGTACTTGAGTTTGGCGTCGAGGCTGCGTGCGGATTCTTGGGAGCAGAGATCGAGCAGGAGTTGGGCTGCGGTGAGGAAGAGGACGGAATGACCCGCGAGGATCGCCTGGTGGGCGATGTTCTGGGCGATCATGGTCTTGCCGAGGCCCTGGGGGGCGACGAGGACGAGGTTGCGGCCTTGCTGGCAGAAGTCCAGGCGTAGAGCGGCTTCGACGGCTTCGCGATCGATTCTCTTGGGCCAGGACCAGTCGAAATCGGCCATGGGTTTGAAGCGGCCGATGTGGCTTCGTGCGAGGCGGCGTTCGAGGCTTCGTTTGGTTCTCTCGTTCTCCTCTGTTTCGGCGATGTACTCGAGCAGTTGCGTTGGGCTCCAGCGTTTTCGCGTGGCCAGGGAGATCGTGTCGTCGAGAGTTGCGGCGGTGTGGCGCAGGCCGATGTTGGAGAGAAGATCAGTCAGTTGGCTCATGGGGTTTCTCCTCGGGTTCCGGTTGGGAGCAGAGCTCGTCATAGGCGGATAGGGGATGAGGCTGGACGCGCAGATCGCGCACCCGTGGATCGTCGGGGAGGACGACGTCGAGGGGAGGGGGCGTGTTCCGGGATCGGGCGCGGGCATCGAGGATGTGGGCGACGGAGGCGGCGGAGATCGCCCCCCGGGAGAGAGCCTCGGCGAGAGCGGCGTCGAGTTCAGAGGCGCCATAGCGGTCGAGGAGTTTCAGCAGGCGCGCGCTGTGGGCACTCAAGGGCTCACCTCGGAGGGCGAGGGCGTCGAGGAGGCGATCGGCGTTCTTGCAGCGGCTCCGTAGCCGGTCTCGGCCGCGCAGTTCGTGGGCCCGTCTCTTTTCCCGGGCGAGGGCGGCGAGGTGGGAGGCATCCTCGACGATGGTTCCGCGATCGTAGCTGCGTGCGTGACGAGCGAGCTCGGTTGGGCCATCGACAATGCGGATGAGGGTTTCAGAGGCGATCAGAGTCAGGGGTTTGCCGACCTGGTCGTGGGGAATCGAGTAGTCGTTGCCGTCGAAGCGGATGTAGGGGGTCTTGCCGGATCGTGCGAGGCGCAGCAGATCGCACTCGAAGCAATGTTCCGGCAGGGGCAGGAGTCGGGGTCTTTCCTCTTCGAGCGCTTCGGAGACGAGGCGGCCTTCTGGGTCTCCGGGGACTTTGCGAGCATGGGCCGTCGTAGCGATCCAGGAGGCGAGCTGGGCGTTGAGGTCGGGGAGGGAGGAGAAGGATCGGGCGGCGAAGAAACCATGACGTAGGAACTGGATGGTCCTCTCCACACGGCCCTTTTCATTTCCGCGGTAGGGTGCGCAGGGTTTCGGAGCGAAGTGGTAGTGACCGGCGAGATCGAGCAGGCGCGGGTGGAAGCGGATGTGATCGCCGATACGTTCGAGCACGACGCTCTTGAGATTGTCGTAGAGAACGGACCTCGCGACGCCGCCCAGGGCGTGGAAAGCCTCGACATGTCCGCGCAGGAAGCTCTCGAGCGTCTGGTCGAGGGTAAAGCGTGCGTACATGGCCCGGGACCAGGAGAGGACCAGGACGAAGCAAGAGAGGTTACGGGTTGCGTTGCCGATGCGGATCTTTCCGAAGTGGCCCCAGTCGGCCTGGGCCTGTTCTCCGGGCATGGTCTGCAGGCGCAAGTAGGCTTCCCTCTGAGCGGCGGGGCGGACCCTTCGCACATAACGGCGCAGCTGATAGATGGAGCCTTCGTATCCGCGCGGGCGAATCATGTCGTAGAGCCGCGTGGAGCGCAGGCGGGGGTGGCGTTCCAGGATCTGGACGATGAAGTCCTTGAACTTCTCGAGCGAGCTCGGGCGTGTCGGGGATCCGGGCGGACCGAAGCTCTCCACCTCGATCGCCCTGCGGACTGTATCGGGGTGGACCCCGAGCTCGGAGGCGATGGTGCCCACGCGCCAATGCTCGGCGAAGAAGAGGTGTCGGATTCGGACGCGTTGCTCCGCCGTGATCATCGTGCCACCTCGGAGAGGATCAGGCGTCGGAGATCGCGGAAGCTACCGAGTCCCTCCAGGCGGTCGCGCTCTCGAGCGGGACGGATGGAGCTGACGAACTGGATCTCGAAGAGTGGGGTGCGGGTGATGGCGTCGAAGGTATCGAGCCATGGTTTCGTGACGCAGAAAGCTTCCGGGCCGTCCGCAACGAGCGCAGCGCAGACTTTCTTGCCAGACCACAGTGCGAGGGCCTCGCAGAGCGTCTCCACGGCCCTCGGGTGCCCTGGCGAATGAGGCAGACGCGCCTTGAGCAGGGTCTCCTCCGGGCCGTTCTGAACGAGCACCCTCGTGACCTCCGGACCCGGCAGGATCGCCATCCAAAGATTGGGCATCGATCGACTCCTCCGGGCCGATCACCGAGGCGACCTCCATGGCCGCAGGGATCGGCGCCGAGGAGAAGATGGGGGCTTCGATCGGATCCTGAGTAGACTGATGCGTCACTTTTCTTCCCGGATGGCGCTCGATGCGATAGCGGCACTGACGGCGGGCATGCCGGCGACGCCCCTCGGGGCTGGCCTGGTAGCGGGCTCCCGCGGCGCGCAGACTCGCCCCGCGCGCCAGGGCCGAGCAGGAGCGGGAGCAGTACCGGTACCCCCGATCACAGAAGCGACAGAGGAAGAAGACCTGTTGACAGGCGGGGCGAGCACAGACCACGAACCGAAGCGATTCCACCGTGTCCCCGAGCCAGGGACACAAGGGGCTGGACAACTCCGGGGATCTGTGTCAAAACGGTCTTGCCGAATCGCGTCCCCGTGGTTTGGCTCGAGGGCTCGGAGGTTTCCGCTTCGGGCCCTCACCCCATTTGGAACCCTGGTCGAGAACGATGTACCCAAATCATCCGGTCGGAGCAACCGGACCCCCCCCCCGCACCCCGCCCGCCGGATCCTGTTCAGATTCCTACGAATTCAGATGCTCGGTGACATCCCTCCCGCGCATGCGATGCGGCACGGGCGTCGCGACACCGCCGGCAGCTCGCGAACGCCACGCGCCGATAGTTGAGATTCGAGTTCCAGACGAACATGGCGACGATCGGATCGCGCGTGGTAAGCCCCGCCCTCAGAGCCTTCCACACAAGGACTGGCGGGGCGTAGATGCGGCTCGTGATGCTCCACATGGTCTCCTCGAGCTGTCGAGGGTCGACGTCCGTGGGTCGGTGGATGACGCCCGTCATGTCGTACTCCGCCCAATCGAGGGGGAAGCGGAGTTTCAGGAGTCTGTCGTCCGCCTGATAGCGTGAGAACAGCCGCGTCCCCGGCAGCGGTGTCAGGTACGTCGCCTGCATGACGTCGATCCCACTGCGAATCATGTAGTCGCACCGATTCTTCATCAGAACATGTGTATCGCCATCCAGTCCAAAGATGAAGGCGCCGAGGACGCCGATTCCCGCCTTGTGGATCCGCCTGAAGACCCGCGCATACGAGTCGACCCCGCGGCTCAGATTGAGCTTCTTGTTTGCCGTGCGGAGGGCTTCGGTGTCAATGGCCTCCAGGCCCAGGAAGACCATCTTGCAGCCAGCCCGCGCTGCCCAGCGGAGAGTCTCCTCATCGTCAGCGAAGTTGACGGAGGCCTGGCAGAACCACCACTTGTCCAGGCGCCGCTCCACCATGCCGCGGAACAGCGCGAGGACAGCTTCCTGGGATCCATGGCCGTAGCCGATGAGATTGTCGTCGACGAAGAAGATCATCTTCTGGGGGATCGATTCGAGTTCCTTGAGAACTTCGTCCGAGGGGCGGCGCCGGTAACGTCTTCCGTTGAATGCCGTGACAGAGCAGAATTCGCAGTCCATGGGGCAGCCTCGCGAGGTCTGCACAGATGCGAAGAGGTATCGCGGGTTGAAGATGTCGCGCCGGGGGAAGGGAAGCCCCGCCAGGTCAAGCCAACTCCCTTGATAGATGCGTTGCAGCCGCGCCTCTTCGAAGTCCCTCATGAGCGCCGGCCAGGCGCTCTCCGCCTCGCCGGTAACAACGGAGTCGACGTGCTCCAGCGCTTCATCGGGGCACATGGAGGCGTGGATTCCGCCCATCACCACCGGCACCCTCTCCGCTCGGTATCGTCTTGCGATCTCATAGGCGCGGGGAGCGGCGGCGGTGAAGGCGGTGAGGCCGACCAGGTCGGCGGGCCTGTAGCGGAACGGCTCCCAGTTCTCGTCGATCAACTCCACGTCCCAGTTTCGTGGGGTGAGGGCGGCGACCTGCCCAAGTCCCAGCGGGGGGAAGCGAGACGTGCGATTCACCGTCAGGCCGGTGCGCGCCGGGTTCATCGGATTCACCAGGACGAGTCTTCGTCGCGCGCTCATGGGTCCTCCCGGTGAATTCGGCCTCCTGGAAGCGGCTGACTGGATCTGAGACGGGAACAGGTGCGCCGCGAGGGACGGAGCGCCCAGAACACTGGCCGGGCAGAGTGGATGGGCCACGCGAGCATGCCAGATGCAATCACGCCCCCTTAGTGGCGGCGGTCTTCCAGAGCCAGGTAGATGCCAAACAGGTATGTGCCCACGACGGAAACGAGCATCAGAATGAAGCTGCCGATCAGATGCTTCTTCATGGCCTCCGGTGGCCACATGATGATGCTTCCAATGATTGTGGGCAGGATGGACCCGAAGAGAGGCAAGAGATGCCGGAGCCGAATTCGCGAATGAGCTGCGCCGTCGTTCATGCTTGGTACTCCTATTGCCAGGTGAATCCCAGACCGTGAGAGGCCTTGAGAAGGAGGGTGTGCAGGGTTTGCTGTTCCTCTTCCGTCAGAGCGGAAAGGATGTCGCGCGTGTAGCGAGCGGTCCCAGCCAGGATCTGGCGATGAAAGTCCTCTCCCAGAGGAGTGAGTCGAAGCCACCAGACCCTGCGATCCTTCGTATCCCTCTCTGCGAGGGTAAGGCCCTTCTTGGTCAGCCTGCGGACGTAGGTGGAGACTGTGCTCGGTCCCACGTCCATCGCTTGCGCCAACCTCGCCGCTGAGACCGGAGCGAGTTGGCCGAGCACCATGAGCAAGGCGCAGTCGTAGAGGGTCAACCCGGTCTTCTTCGTCACCTTCTCGCGGTGCATGCGCGACTCATAGGCATGGGCAAGGCTGAAGAGCGCTTGGTTGACCTGGATGCATCGAGGACTGGTCAGGGCCACGGGAGTCTCTCCGATTCGTGCTTGGAATATAGTTTGAGTATCAACTAGTATGAGTATAGCACTAATGGCTCAAACATCAAGTGATTATTTACGTTGCATGGAGAGGACGAAGGTCTCGTCCCAGGAGACCCGGAGCGGGACCGAGCAGAGTCAAGGCGCGTAAGGACCCCACCGCCGTGCTCGGAGCAGGGGCTTTAGGGAAGAGCAGTCGATCACCTCAGACCCTCTCCGGCCTGGACGGATCGCGCAGGCGAAGTGTTCCAGAGTCAGCGTATCAACACGCTGCGAAGCCTCACCTCCCGTTCCCCTCCCGAAATCCGCAGGAAGTAGATCCCCGACGGGACAGCCCTTCCTTCATCCGAGCGGGCGTCCCAGTGGAGGACCTGGATTCCGGGCCCCATGCGGCCGGAGAGGACCGATCGGAGCAAGCGGCCGTGGACGTCGTAGGCCTGCAGGCTCAGTTCCTCGGAGCGACGGAGCACCACTCTCACGTCGATCACACCACTCCCTGGATTGCCGCCCATGATAGACGCGTCCAGGTGCTGTCCAGGCAGACCTGACGCCTCCGATTGCTGGTCGAGCCACTCCGTTGTCCCCACAGCCACGATTAGACTCAGCACGCCCGCCTCGGGGCTGAGCACCGTGTGGGCGCCCGATCGGTCCATCCCGACCCATGCTCCGCGAGATGGGTCGATCAAACGCATGGAGAACCCTGCCGGAAGCTCTCCGCTCGCCTCCCAGGCGAGTTCGATCGGACCCGACTCGCCGGAGCTGACTGTCAGAGTCCAGGCGATCCCCGATGCGGAAGGTCCCCTTACGTCCCGGCACAGGGAGCGAAGTGGCTCGGGGAATTCCTTGTTGTACGAGCAGAGCGTGGTTCGACATCCGGGAGCCGGAGGAGGAAGCAGAAGATCCCACTGATCGCTTCCCTCCTCCGCTCCTGCCGCGATTCCAAGATCGACCATGGCGCGATTGCCATCGGCGTCCCGATGACTTGCAGTCAGCAACCAGTCGGGGGCGGGCGGGTTCTGCGCGGGATTCCGCTTCGCCGCCAACGTCATTTCTCGCGCGGGAACGATCAGGCTAAGCTGTCGCGGAGTCAGGTTTGCGACGAAGTAGCCCGTCCACGGGGCGAACTCCGTGTCGCTCGTCTGATACGCCGTTCCGTCATACTCGTGGAGCGGTTGCGCCTCCACAAGCCCCGCCGCCACGGCCTGGCCCAAGGTGAGGGTCTGAGCCCCGTCCTGGATGAGAAGATCCTGCAGAGCCACGCTGTAGGCATAAGGGCACCCGATCTGGTTCCAACCCGGCAACAGAGGAATCGGCCATCCATTCTCGCTGACGGGGAACACCGTGCTCCCCACGAAGTCGATCATGCTGGCGTCGCGCGTGATGAGCCAGACCGCCCGGCCGGGAGTGAAGGGCTCCACCGCGTCGCTGCCGACCTCGAGATACGTCTCGGTTGTCGGATTCCATGCGCCACAGCGCCAGACCGCCGGGTCTGGCGGGCCGAGATCGTCAGTGATTGCCGCCGTGGTCCCTTCCGGCATGAGGGCGGGAATGCTGACCATCCTGTAGACACGCGCCATTGTCGCGAGCGCGCCGTCGCCGTTGGAGTCGGACACATGAACGGGTATCGTCCAGGGGCGATCTTCGTAGCTGGCGGGGGGGGAGTGAGCCTCGCGCCCGGCTGCCCTGACTTCGATGTAGTACTCGACACCTCTGAGTGTCACTGCGCCAGCGGGGATGGTCGCGGTCCATCCATCGAGCTGGCCTGCAACCATGGGAAGAGATGCATAGCCTCTCTGACCGCCCATCCGGTAGTGAAGCGATGCGGATTGCACCGGGCCTTCCGAGGCGACGAGCGCCTCGATCGTGATGGGCTGGCCCGCTGTCGAGAAGGGAGGAGCGTTCGGAGTGATCTGGAGCTCGAGAGACAGCGAGTAGGGAACGAGGATCCCGGTCCACAGGGACCAGGGCTCGCTAGTTCCGACACCGCTCAGGATCTGTCCTATGGAGGAAATGACCTCGGCCTGTCCCGTGGAGGACGCGCCACCGCTCGCCACGAAAACCCCGTCCCCGGGTCTGAACGTCTGGGCCGTGGCCTGCGCGAAGCCGATCCAGGACCCGACGATCAGCGCGAGTGACAGGAGCCTGCCGATGCGTCTCTGCGCGTGCATGGCGTTCTTCCTACTGCAAGGTCACGAAGACGGGCACGGTGCCGGTCTGCGGGTCGAAGGAACCAGCGACCTTGCCCAGGATTGCGCCTCCCGCGCAGACCGGCTGGCCGTCCACGAGCCGGGCTGCAGCTCTGGCGGCCTGGCCCGGCGCGGCCGCAGGACCGAGCAGGTCGCCCACGCGGAGGCCCTCCGCCCCGCTCACCTTGACCGCCGGGGCCAGCCCCTGACTGATGATCGCTAGGTAGCCGCCTGGCGGGATCTGGCCTTCAACCGGCTGAACATCCACCGACCTCGGCCTGGCCGGCTTGTCTGGCCGCTCCACCTCCTGCACGCGCACGGCCTGGGCCACTACGCCGATCACGGCCGTGTCTCCGGCTCCGCTAGCCTTGCGGACGGCCAGCAGCGGCTCGCCGGTGGTCGGCGACGGCCTGAACACCCCGGCGATGGCGACGACATCCCCCGGCTCCAGGCTCTCGTCGCCGCCGTTGACAACCAGCGTGCGGCTGGCAGCCTTGGACCAGTATCCTCCTTCGGAAAACACGCCTCCTACTCCGGCGAAGTAGCCATCGTACCAGCCCTCCACGCTCTCGGCGTAGATGCCCCGGTAATTCTCGGAGACGAAGTAGCCGGCGTAGCCATCCACAAGCTGCGTGCCTCGGCCATAACCGTAGACCCCGACCCGGCCCGTGAAGTACCCACCATAAGTCTGGCCACCTGTAGCCGGCGACTCACCTCGCACGCCGTACCCGGTCGTCTGGGCCTTCCCAAGGATGCCGCCAGCAGTAGCATCACCGGATGTGCTCGTCACGCTGAACGCAGCCCCGCTGGCACTCGAGCCGTCGCTGTAGGGCAAGCTGAGCCCATCCCTCGCAGGCTCCCAGGCTACGGTATCCCACTTGAGAACGTCCCCTTGAGCGGGGGCGTCGCTTGCCACCGTTCGTCCACGGAGCTTCGCCACCGTCGGGCTGGGGTAGCCTCCGGTCAGGTCGCCGGCGGCGGACTCACCGTTGTTCACGAACCGTCCGTCAAAGGCGAATCCTTCACTGTAGGAGCTTGTCAGCTGCACCTGGTCACCTGACACCTCGAGCCCCGTCCCCGTATTGACCAGCAGGTTGTTCGACGCGTCCTCCCCTAGACCGTCGCCCGCGATGTCGGTCACATCCACCGAGACGGCGTCGGCGGCAACGTCGATCCCGTCGCCGGCACCGACCTGGAGGGTGACCTGCGGGCCACCCGGATTCGTTTCGGAGAGGCCGTTGCCTCCGAACACGTCGGTGACATCCCCTCCTCCACCCGGGCTTCCCGAGGAAGCGATTGTTATGGTGTTCGCTGCATCATCCGGAGTGATCGTGACATTGGCCCCCGCGACGAGTTCCACATTGCCGCCGTCGTTCGAGACGCCAGAGATGCTGCTCACGATCGAGGGAGCGATCATCGCCACGTCCACGGCGTCGGACTGGCCCTCGTTCACGAAACGAGCGTCGAACGCGCTCCCCGAGCTGTAAGGGACACTGAGCTGCAGCTGGTCGTCCGCGACTTCGAGGCCGCTGCCCGTGTTCACCTCCAGGTCGTTCGCCTCGTCAGCGCGCAAGCCGCCTCCGGCAACGGCGCTCACGTCCACCGAAACGACGTCGGCGGCGACAGCTATGCCGTCGCCGGCGCCGACCGCGAGTGTCACCTGCGGTCCGCCGGAGTTCTGGACAGTCAGGCCGTCCGCTCCGAAGACATCGGTGACGTCTCCGGAGGCCCCACTCACAGAGATCGTGATTCTCTTCGCGACATCGTCCGGCGTAATCGTGATGTTGTTTCCCGCTACCAGGTCGATGTCTCCTCCGTCGTTCGTGATCCCGTCCACGCTACTCACGATGTCCGTCTCGATGTCCGCGGCGGTGAGGCTCCCATCGAGAACGACTTGGCCATCCACAGCGCCGACTTCCACAGCGTCTGCAGCGGCTGCCCTGAGAGCGTAAGGAACGCTGAGCAGGGGATAGCGGGGCGATAGCGGCGAACCGTTAACCGAGACCTCCAGCCAGTACTGCTGATTGAACGCCAGCGCGGGGAAGGGACCGAGGGTCGCGGTGTACAATCCGTTTGTGATCGGAGTCTGGCCGTTGTCTTGGCTCCACAGGGAGGATCCGCCAGAGTTGTCAGCGAAGAGCGCAAAGACGAGTTGTGCTGTGCCCGTGAAGGGCTCGTTGTCGACCATCAGGACTCCCTGGAAGGTGATGCGGTCGGGAACCGTGGCGCGAGCAGGTACGAAGGGAATGCCCGCGAGGACGATCACGGCCGCTGCGACCAACGAAACGCTGAGGAAGGAACGCGTGGCTCCTGAGATTCTCAAGATCCGTCCAGACGACATTGTCGATCTCCTCTCTGGTCGCGTCAACGCGCGCAGCCTTGTGGGGACACCGATGACGAGGAGCTTGGTGGCGGTGGGAACCCAGGGAGCGGCTCGCCTCCGCCCGCCGGCTTTCCGTCGTCTCCCGTCGTTGTGATGAGGACCACGGCCAAGGCGACTGCACCTACCGCCGCGATCAAGAACCATGCTCTCTTGAAAAAGGGCGACGGGCTCCCGTCGTCATCGGTCGGCTCGATCTGTGGGTCGAGGGTCGGGTAGGAAGCCACATCAGAGACGAGCGGAGCCAAAGCCTGAGCCGCCGAACCCGGGGCCGTGAAGGCGATGGCCCGGTGGGTCGGTTCGGTCGGCAGCAGTGGCCCGCCTAAGGATGAGCAGGGCCCCGCAAGGGCCAGTGCCAGACCCGGCTCCAGCCAGAGAAAGGCACACAGCCCGATCCAAAGGCTGATGTGGCGCACGAAGCGGATCCGTCGGGAGGCAAGCATGTTCTCCTCCTGGAAAGTTGGAGTTCCACGAATTGCGCTCGTCATGCTTACGACTTCAGTGTCTTGCGAACCAACGCGGAATCAGGCCGATAGGAGATTTCGTCGCGCCATCGCCCCTTCCGGTTGCTCGCGAGCGATTCTACCGACCCCGCGAGGAGCGCTCAAGGCGCTGACACGTGCTCGCCCCCGAACCGCGCGGGCCCATAAGGCGGGCGCCACCAACGGCTTCCCAGATGCCGCAGGATCCGGCCGGTACTCCCGCTGGCACCGCCAACGGGTCGCCGAGACATGGGACGACAGCGACCGCCGCCGGACGGTCGGCCGTCCACGAGCCAGGCCGGAAACCGTCGGCAACATCCTATACGAGCGCGGGATCGAGCCACCACATGCCCGGAAGCGGCAATCGACCCGGAGGGAACTCCTCGAGGGCAGACGGTACCTTCTGATAGTCCGAGATGCGAAGTTCTTCGCCCCCTGCCACAGGGGAAGAAACAGCCTCCTCGAAGGAAGGCCATCGCTGCAGGCGGGATTCAGTCTCACCAGGATCGACCGAGGCTCGACACCATGAACCTGCCCAGTTCGCGAGATCGGGCGCACTGGGTCTCCGCTCCTATTCTCTCGCCATGCGCCCTCGATCGCGGCGTATCAGGGTGGCTTCGCCCCAGGCCATGACACGGTCCCCTTCGAGGAGTTCGGCCTTCAGGTAGTACAACGGCGGAGATGCTGAGGCGATATGCGCCCGGACATCTACGGTCGCGCAACAGGATACCGGCTGGACGAACCGGACATGCAGGTCACCGGTCACCGCCTGAACCCCGAGATGGAACAGACAGTGCGTCATGGCGGCATCGAGGAGGGAGGCAATGACCCCTCCGTGAAGCATGCCGTCGTATCCTTGTAGACCGTCGTTGGGATGCAGCGTTCCGTGCACGCTGGTCCCCTCCCCCCGATGGAAGAAGAGGCCCCACGATCTTGGGTTCTGTTGGCCGCAGAGGAGACAATGGGCATGCCCGTTACGTGCGCTAAGGGTGATCAGCTGCTCGGCGTCTACTCGCATCCCGATGTACCTCCAGGGTTGCCGCGAACTTGTCGTTCGCCGGACGATCCAGCGCGTTTGCCTTCCATCTCCACCCTCCTACCCTTCCAGGTTCTCCCAGATTCTGCGCAAGTCGGCCGCCGCCGGTGTCTCCAACTCCGCAACCGCCTTTTCCTGTATTTGCGCGAGGGTGACCGCCCGGTCATAGCGAATCCGCCCCGCGGCGCGGACCCCCGCCCTCAGTGCCTCTGCCTCGATCCGCTCCGTCATTTCCGGATTCAGATCCCACCGGTTGACGCAGACCGTAGTCGGCACCGCGAAGTGACGGGCGAGAGAGAGCACGCGTTCGAGATCGTGGGCGCCCGCGACCGTCGGTTCCGTCACGACGAGCACCTGGGAGGCTCCTCCGATCGAGGCGATCACGGGACAGCCGAGGCCGGGCGGCCCGTCGACGATGATCTGCGTGCGGCCGGTGTCTTCCGCGACCCGCCGGGCCTCCCGCCGCACGATGGAGACCAGCTTGCCCGAGTTCTCTCCCCCCACACCCAGCCGGGCGTGGACCATCGGACCGCAGCGGGTGTCCGAGATCATCCACTGCCCGCAGACCCGCTCGGACAACTCGACCGCCCCCGCCGGACAGACTTCATAGCAGACCCCGCATCCTTCGCATGAGAACGGATCGACCCGTAGGGCGACCCGGGCCGGACCGGGAGCGGATGGAGTCGACCCCCCCCGGGGACTCGCGTCCCCCGCATGAGCGTCCGCCACGATCGCGTCGAAGCGACAGTGATCCGCGCACGCCCCGCACCGAGTGCACGCCTCCTGGAGGATCCTAGCCTCGCGACCACTGCGGAGCTCGTGCCGTTCCCGAATCCGCGGCGTCAACACAAGGTGGAGATCGGCCGCGTCCACATCGCAGTCGGCGATCACAGGACGATCCGCCAGAACCGCGAACGATGCGGCGACGCTGGTCTTCCCCGTTCCTCCCTTGCCACTGATGACGACCAGCTCCCTCATGCCCACCTGCCTCAGTCCAGATGTCCCGGGCCCATGAACTGCAGAAGGCCGATCGTTGCCACACCGGCCAGGATCAGCGCCAGCTCCCCGGCAAGGACACGTGCGCCGGACACCTCCGCCACCGCGATGGCCACGCCGTCCACGAAGTTGTGGAGGGAGTCCCCGATTAGGATCATTGCGCCGGCCCGGGAGTGGATCTCGCAGCCGATGGCATAGGGGATGAGGACGCGGGTCAGTGTGTCCAGGCGCTGCGAGGGGAAGCGGAGAACGAGGCCAGCGAGTGCGACTGAGAGCAGCGAGCCGAGCAAGGTGAAAGAGATGATCAGCAGAAGGTCCATCGTGCCGCTGCCCTTTCCGCTTGCTGCTCCAGCCGTGCCAGGAGTCCACTGAAGACCCCTCGGTATTCGGGGATGGCGTCGACGACCAACTTCCCCCTGGAGCAGGCCTCCGCGATCCGCCGATCCTCCGGGATCTCCAGGAGGATCGGGATCCCCTCATGGCGACAGAAGGCGTGCACCCGCTCTCCGCCGATCCCCACCCGATTCACCACCACCCCGAAGGGAAGCCCGAGCTTTCGCACCAACTCGACGATCAGTTGCAGGTCGTGCAGACCGAAGGGAGTCGGTTCCGTCACGAGCACGACATAGTCCACCCCTCGCAGGGTGGTCACTACCGGGCAGGAGATGCCGGGCGGCGCGTCGAGGAGAGCCAGCTGATCTTTCCGAAGGTAGGCCTTGACCCGCCGGATGAGGGGCGGCGCGTTCGGTACACCCACGTCGAGCCGGCCTTGAATCAGCGTGACCTTGCCCGAGACCACGGCCTCGACCAGTCCGATCCGTCGCTTGGTCTCTCGGATGGCCTGCCTTGGGCAGACCCGCGAGCAGCCTCCACACCCGTGGCACAGCTCGGGAAAGACGAGGGGCGTAGCCTTCAACCCGACGATCGCATGATAAGCGCAGAACTGGCTGCAGGCGCCGCAGCCGTCGCAAAGGAGTAGGTCGATCTCCGGGACGGGGACACACACCGTCTCCAGCAGGTTCGGGAGACCGCCGATGAAGAGATGAGCGTTCGGCTCCTCCACATCGCAGTCCAGGAGCTGAACCGGCAGCCCTGCCGATTTCACCAGATTTACGGCGACGGTGGTCTTGCCCGTTCCACCCTTTCCGGAGGCAACCGCGACGATCACAAAGAGACCTCGATCCAGCCCAGCGATCCGCGGGTCGTCATTCGCCCGCGGTTCCATCGATTCCCCACTCTGCTAGCTCCAGTGACCCTCGACGTCCGCCGATCCCGCCGGTTGCAGCTTCCCCGCTCGGAATTCCTCCAGCGCGGCGGACACGGTGGTGGCGTCGGTTGTGAAGACGGGGATTCCGGCCGCGGCCAGAACGCGGAACGCCTTCGGCCCGCAATGACCGGTCACGAGGGTCTGCGCCCCTGATCTGACCACGGCTTCAGCCGCTTGGATGCCGGCACCTTGGGCTGCCTCGACGTTCTTCCGGTTGTCGAGTACCTCGAAGGTGTCTTGATCCTGGTCGTAGATCAGCAGGCGCGGCGCCCGCCCGAATCGGCTGTCGAGAGGCGACGCGAGGCTCTCCCCAGACGTCGTGAACGCGATCTTCACCTTCCATCTCCCTTCCCGAGCCTCTGCCCGGTCGTAGCGTTATCGAGTTCTCCGAGTCGCTTCTGGATCGCCTCCAACTCCGACTGCAGGGCTTCGACCCGGCGTGAGAGAACCTCCTTTTCCGTCCCCGGGTCGATCTCCCCGGACGGGCCCGCGCCGGAGCGCAACCAACCCGGCAGACCGGTGGCGTGGAACATGTGACGCCATCCACGTCCGCCACCACCACGCCCCCAGCCTCCACCTCCTGACGCACCGAATCCGCGACCCCAACCGGCACCGCGTCCCCGGCCAGGCGACGGGTTGAAGTAGCCCGGCATCCCGCCCCCCATGCAGTAGCCCGCCGCACGTCCGGTCCTCGATCCCAATCCCAGCGGTCCTGTCCGATCTCCTCCTGGCATGACGAATCCTCCTTCTCTTGTCTCGAGTGCGCTCGATATGCAACCGCCGCCTGTCAGCGGCGGATCAAGACCGACCCGCAGTCCGGACAGCGCGTCTGGCTACAGGGAACGCCCTGCTTGTGCGGCTCTTCGTGCCCGCAGGCGGGACAGACGCAGCGTCCTCCCGGACCTTTGGAGAAGCCTCCAGCCATCCGGCCTCCGCGTCCGCCGGTCGAGCGACCTTGACCTCGACCCTTACCTGAGCCACCGCCACCCGCGGATTTGCTTTCTCCGTCCATGATCGTTCTCTCCTCTCTGAAACCGCGATTCCGCGGGCGCCCACGCCTTCCTCCACCGCGGCACCCCGGCATCGCGCGGACGGCGTCCGCCAATCGATCCTCCACCAACGCCTGGATTACGCCGGGCACATCGCCCGTCACGAACGGGACGACACGAATGCCGTAGGCCTCGACCATGACCTGGATCGGCCGCGAGATCGCTCCGCAGATCAGGAGGTCAACTCCGAGCTTGGCCAGGCGAAGCGCTTTCTCGGCCGGTGTGAGTCCCTCCACGGCCTCCTCTGCTTCGTCCACTACCCGCCCGGAGTCGATTCTGAGAAGCCGGATCTGGCCGACGACATCGAAGACCGGCGCGATGCGCCCGTTCCAGGCTGCGAGTGCCGCATTCATAGTCAGGGTCTCGTTACCTTCCTGCGGCTGGCGTAGCGCATGGTCCGTGCCAGATGTACTGGAAGGGGCGTCTGATCGCGCAGGTCGTTGGATCGTTTATGGGTAGCCGGAGGATGAAGGCGGTCGACCTGCGGTCAAGGGTCGCGTTTGCGCGACCCTGTCCTCAGGCATGCGGCGCGCAATCGCGACCGTGCGAGTGGGCCTGGGCGCGACCGTCCTTCTTGGGAAGGACTAGCCCTAGTCGCTTGGCCCTGCGGAAGAGTGTGCTCTTGTGGATGTGGAGGTCCCGGGCGGTGGCCGCGCGATTGTAGCCGTTGCGCTCCAGCGTCGTGCGGATTACCTGGGCGTCGAGAAGATCCCGGGCCGACCGGATGTCGGAGGAGGAGCCGGAGGGGATGCCACCACCGCGTGCGGTCAGCTCATCGGGCAGATGCTCGAGGCCGATGTGGCCTTCGCCGCAGTGGATGAAGGCGCGCTCCACCACGTTCTCCAGCTCGCGCACGTTGCCGGGCCAATCGTGGGCCATGAGGAGCGAGATCGCCTCGGCCGCGATCCCCCGGACCGACCGGCGCTGACGCCGGTTGAAGCGGGCGATGAATTCGTCGACGAGAAGGGGGATATCCTCCTTGCGCCGTCTCAGGGGAGGTAGTTCTACGCGCACGACGTTTACCCGGTAGTAGAGATCCTCGCGAAAGGCGCCCGAACGGGTTCGCTCGGCCAGATCACGGTTCGTCGCCACCATGATTCGGGCGTCCGTGATCTCCGAGCGGGTGGCGCCGAGGGGCTCGTAGGAGCGCTCCTGGAGCACCCGCAGGAGGCGGACCTGGACGGCCGGGCTCACCTCGCCGATCTCGTCAAGGAAGAGGGTCCCTCCTCTTGCCAACGCGAAGCGTCCCGGCTTGTCCTTGTTGGCGCCGGTGAAGGCCCCTGCTTTGTAGCCAAAGAGCTCTGACTCGAGGAGGGTGTCGGGAAGGGCCCCGCAATTCACCGCCAGGAAGGGACCGTCGCGCCGGGGACTGAGGGAGTGGATCATCCGGGCGATCACCTCCTTTCCGGTCCCCGTCTCCCCCAGGAGCAACACCGTGCTCGGGCTCGCCGCGATGGCCGGCAGGACTTCGAAGATCCGCTGCATGAGAGGGCTTCTGCTGACCAGATCCCCGATCCGGAAACGCCCCTCGATCTCCTGCCTCAGTGCTTCGACCTCGCTCAGATCGCGAAAGGTCTCGGCCCCACCGACCACGTTCCCCTTGGGATCTCGGAGAACGGCGGTGGAAACGCTGATGGGAACGTCGGCCCCATCGGAGTCGACGATGTAGCCGGACTTCCCGATGATCGGCCTACCGCTCTTCAGCGTCCGCCGAAGGGCGCACTCGGCTTCACAGAGACTACAGCGGAAGACCTCCGAGCAGAGGCGGCCGAGCGCCTCCTCGCGGGAGACACCGGTGATCTCCTCCGCGGCCCGGTTGAAGGAGGTGATCCGCCACTCGAGGTCGACCGTGAAGACGCCGTCGGAGATGCTATCGAGAATGGCGTCGGTCGCCGTCAGAGCTGTGGTCTCCGAGCGCTTCCTGGACCTCGCCATCATCGTGGCCCGTGCCCTTCGGGACCGCTCGGCTGGACCGTACGAATCGGCATCACTGTGAGGCGCGCGTCCCGCCCGGTACTCATATCCACCTCCGTACTCGGTGCTTGTACTGCATGCGTGGATCGACGCCCCCTACGGCTTCCAGACCTCCCAGACCCTGCCGGCCAGATCCGGCCCCGGCTTCAGGGTCTTTTGCCCCGGCGTCCATCCCGAAGGCGTGACCTCTCCCGTCTTGCGGACGTGCTGGAATGCCTGGATCTGCCGCACCAACTCGTCCGGATTGCGGCCCACCTCAGGGGTCAAGGACTCCATCGCTCGAATGACGAAGTCAGGATCGATGATGAAGCGGCCGCGGATGTCGACCCCCGCGGCTTCGTCATAGACTCCGTAGATGGCCCCGATCCGGCCCCCGGCATCGGAGAGCATCGGGAAGGGAACGCCCCCCTTGACCATCTTCGCGAGCTCCGCCTCCTGCCAGATCTTGTGGACAAAGCGACTGTCGACACTCATGGCGAGCACTTCGACCCCCAGGCTCTTCAGCTCCTCGTAGCGGGCGGCGACCACCGCCAGTTCCGTGGGTCAAACGAAGGTGAAATCACCCGGGTAGAAGCAGAGAACGATCCAGCGACCCTTGTAGTCCGAGAGTCTAATCGTCCTGAACCCTTCCTGACCGACGAAGGCGTTGGCCTCGAAGTCCGGCGCCTCTCCACCAACACGTGCCGTCACCACATGCAACATCGCTCCTCCTTCCGGGGTTGCCATCATCCCCGATCCGAGCATCCCGGGCTCGGCCGCAGACGGCATGGGGCCGCGCGCAGGCTTGACGCAACCGTCTTTCATCTCCGTCATCTCGTCTCCTCCTCCTCTGACGTTTCGCGACTTCCGGTTCGGTCATCCACGGACTCCCCTCAAGAGCCATCCGTAGCGGCGGCTATCCGAATCGGTCATCCGACCGCTTCTCTGGAAGGCATCGTAGGCTCGAATCGCACCAGCCGATCGAATCCACGCCGAAGGAATCAAATTCCGGAATGTACGGCTTGATGTCGAGCAAAGGCGTCCCGTCGAGGACATCGACATTCTCCACCTGCAACGTCCCGGCAAGGATCGATCGCAGTCGAACCACGCTCAGGCCAATCGGGTTGGGCCGGACCGGGGCGCGCGTAGCGAAGACACCCCTCTCCACCGTGTCGAGAAATGGGATCACGCGGAGCTTCACGCCCGACACGCGATGGAAATGGTAGAGCAGGATCACGTGCGAGAAACCATCGAGGTCCGCGAGTGCCGCATGGTATTCCGGAAGGACATCTACCGTCCCCGGAACACCGAGTGCTCCTCGCGGCTGGATCGGCATGCCCTCAATGGCGTGGAAGGGGGTATGGATGACTCCGATCGGTCGGTAGACGACGGCGGTCTCTTCCTGCTCTTCCATGGTCGGCCCGGTGCCCACCTCTAGGACGATCCCCTGGCAATCGATCCTGCCTGCCGCCTTGGTCTGCCGGGATGGCCACCTCAGCGATCCTGGCGGGTGACTCGATCCTTGCTAGTTATGAACCTATGTCCGTAACATACAACCGGCGGCGAGGGGGTGTCCAGATCTTTTATCGGCTTTCGAGGAAGAGAGTCTGGCGTTCCTCTGGCTCAAGAGGAAGAGCGACTGGATTCCGTCTCGGGTTCCGACGGAGAGCCGACATCTTCCATTTGACCCTTGACACGTAATGAACGTATGTCCACCATGCATTCAGGAGGTGCCGGAGTGCCCAGACCCTTCTGCAACCGGATCATCGCCGGGCGGCCGGCCGTCTCGATCTTCAAGCCAATTGGCATCCCTGTCACGGAGCTCGAAGAGATCGTGATGACCCTCGATGAGTTCGAAGCGCTCCGGCTCGCGGATCTCGACGGGCTTTACCAGGAGCAGGCGGCCGAGAAGATGAAGATCTCGAGACCCACCTTCAGCAGAATCGTCGATTCCGCCCGTCGAAAGGTCGCTGACGCCCTGGTTCACGGAAAAACCCTACGGATCGAGGGTGGCCCGATTCACCTAGGAGCTCGTAGATGCTGCCGGCTGCACGACCGGGCGGGCCACAGATCAACCGCCGGCAAACGTGGTACAACCCTACAGGAGGAGAGACCTCGATGAACATCTGCATTCCAGTCAATGAAGACCAGGGGCTGCGGAGCTCGGTGTGCGCCCATTTCGGTTCGGCGCCGTACTTCATGATCGTCGAGCTCGAGAGCGGGGCGTGCCGGGCCATTGCGAATACCAACCAGCATCACGGCCACGGGATGTGCATGCCCCTGGCGGCCCTTCAGGGCGAGAGCATTGATAGCCTGGTCGTCGGGGGTATCGGCGCTGGAGCGGTGAACAAGCTGCTCGCGGCAGGCATCCAGGTGTTCCTTTCAGAGGAGTCGACGGTCGAGGAAACGATGACCGCGTACAAGGCCGGGACGCTCCGTTTGGTGACACCTGAAACCGCCTGCGGTCACCATCGAACGCATGGCATGCACTAGGCTCGAATCGCAAGACGCGGGCGCAAGCCACCCGTGGTCGGCAGAGATCCCGTAGCCTCAAGTCTGCGCTGATCTACGGCTTCCTCGTATCGGGTTCATCAGTCGGCCGGCTAAGGACCCTGGATCGCGTGGCAATCCTATGCCTCGCTGACGTTCGCAGTCTGCTCTCGGGCCTCACATCGCCCTCTCTGCCGCCCACGTGGAAGGGTCCGGGAGTACGGCCCCGGAGTCGGAGTAGGAACCATGGTTGTCCACAGCCCCCTCCACAGAACCGGACGAGCGGGTTGCCCGCATCCGGCTCCCACCTCAGGTAATGACGCCAAGTCGCCTGAGCGGGTAGGGATGGCAGACGTGCGCGGGAGGCAGCCATCGGTCGATGATCCGCTTCATGCGCACCCAGGGCAGGCGGTGCCGCTGACTGCGGCGCCGGAGCGTTCGCATCCAGAGGCGACCCACCTGGTGGCGAAAGATGCCCAAGGCGTGGCCGTTCGTCGGCACTCCGTAATACCGGATGTGTCCGCCAACCACGCTGCGCAACCACGCCCCCTGTCCCCGGATGGGGTGGTGCATGCGACGCCGAAGCTCGGTCTTGACCTCGTTCAGCTTCGCCTGCAGCCGCTTGCGGATCGTCTGGCGGCGCACCGTGAACCGTCCGTTACTCCGCTTCTTCCCGCAGATGTGCGTGAAGCCGAGGAAGTCGAACGTTTCCGGCTTCCCTTGTCCACGCTTCCGCCGGTTCTCGGCCGCGAAGGGGCCGAACTCCAGCAGCCGCGTTTTCTCGGGATGCAGCTCCAGGTGGAACTTCGCGAACCGGTCGCTCAGTTCCCTCTGGAAGCGTTCGGCGTCCGCTCGATGCTGGAAGCCCACCACAATGTCGTCGGCGAACCGCACGATGATGACATCACCGGTGGTTCGTGTCTGGCGCCAGTGGCGTGCCCACAGGTCGAACGCATAGTGGAGATAGATATTGGCCAACAGAGGCGACGCACTACCGCCCTGTGGTGTTCCTTCCTCCACCCGCAAGCGTTTTCCCTCCTCCAGCACGCCCGCGTTCAGCCATTTCTGGATGAGCCGTACGACGCGCCGGTCCGCGATGCGGTGCTCGACGAACGTGACCAGCCACCCGTGGTCGATGGAGTCGAAGAACCCACGGATGTCCAGGTCGAGCACCCAGTTCACCTTCTTCGTCAGGAGACCAACGTAGAGAGCATCCAGCGCTTGATGCTGGTTGCGCCCCGGCCGGAACCCGTACGAGAAGCCGAGGAAGTCCGTCTCGTAGATGGCGTGCAGCACCTCGACCGCCGCCCGCTGGACGATCTTGTCTTCCAGCGTGGTGACCCCGAGCGGCCTTTGCCGCCCGTCGGCCTTGGGGATGTACGTTCGTCGGACCGGCTTCGCCCGGCAGGCTCCTCGCTTCAGCCTTTCGGAGAGCTCCCGGATGTTCGCATCCAGGTCTTCGCCGTAGTGCCGCCACCTCTCGCCGTCCACGCCCGGGGCCGCGTCCTTCTTCAGACCGAAGTACGCCGCCGTCAGCCGCTTCGGATCGTAGATGTGGCGCAGGAGCGCGGTGAACCGCATCTTCCCGTCTCTTCTGGCTTGTTGACGTACCCGCTCCAGCGCGCTGAGCGCGTCGGCCCGGCGCTGTGTCCGGGACGCGTTTTGCTGTCGCGGGTTCCCTTCGGCCGGCCCCCTTCCCTCCACCACCTCCTCGGCCGGTCGCCCGGCTTCGTTCGGCGGCTTCCCGGGTACTTTGGGTCCGTCCGAACTTCCCAGAGCCGTGCATCATCGGCGTACGCCTTTCGGCTTCCCGACACGTCCCGCGGTTCCATCTTCCGCGGATGGCTCTGGGATCTCCCGGTTCCCGTGCGAGGTGCTTCCGAGCGTGCACGGGGTCTTTGACCGCGCGGGGTTCCGCAGCGCCTCGCGATATCGGCGCCCCGGATGTTGCCTTCCGCCTACCTCCACGGCGTCGGCACCCCGGAGGGTGTTCCTTACGCGGCTCGATACCCGGCCCGCCCGTACCCCTGCCGACGCTTCGACATCGCCCTCACGGGCGACGCCGCACGGCTCGGAGCCGGTATGGGCCGCTAGCCCTTTACCGTATGACTCATTCATCCACTACACCTCGCCGGTTTGACCGGCGCACGGAGGAAGAACCATGACAAGATGTCGTATAGTTCTCCCCGCCGAAGGGTCGGCCCCGACGAGGGGCCAAGAGAATCGTGGAGTGACCTCCTGACGGCTGCGGAAGAACAGCGTGGAGGACTGGCCATGAAGAGCAATCCCCTCGCGAGCCTAGCCTCTCTGGTCACACTTATCCTGATCCCCGCCTCTGGCGCCCTCGGCAATTGGGGGCCGGACCAGAGGCTGACGAGTGATGGATCTTCGTCACTCACGTCATGGAACGGAGCTTGGTGCGTCGCCGCGGCGGACAGCGCGGTCCACGTGGTCTGGTATGACTTCAGAGACGGCCAGTGGGAGATCTACTACAAGCGCTCGCTGGACAACGGCGCCTCATGGGAAGCCGACAGACACCTGACGAGCGGCTCCATCCAATCGACGTTCCCCGCAGTCGCTGCACGGGACTCACTCGTGCACGTCGTCTGGGCCGAGTTCGACGGGCGGTGGGGCATCTCCTACAGGCGATCCGCGGACCGCGGGGCCACCTGGGAGGACGCCGTCCGGCTCGCGGTGAGCGCGGGGTCCGGGACGACCTACTACCCCTCGGTCGCCGCCGAGGGCTCCTGCGTGCACGTGGTTTGGCAGGACAGCGGACCCGGGAATGACGAAATCTACTACCTGGGCTCCCTCGATAACGGATCAACTTGGAGCGGCCGCAGGCTCACCGTCACAGACGATCCCTCGAAGGTGCCGTCCGTGGCCGCCTCCAGCACCTTCGTCCACGTGGTGTGGCAGGAGTGGCCCTCGTCGGCGTGTGAGGAGATCCACTATCTCCGCTCGACGGATCTTGGCCTGACCTGGGTTCCCGAGGAGACCCTCGCCGCTGGCGAGAGCCCGGCCACGAACCCGTCGGTCGCGGCTGACGGCTCCGTGGTTCACGTGGTGTGGAGCGACGCGCGGGAGACTGCTGGCGGGATCTACTGGCGAGGCTCGGGCGATGACGGGGCGACCTGGAAGATGAGCGCCTCATCACACCGGGGACGGGGGCTCCTTGGTGCTGTCCCTCCGTGGCGGTTTCCGCCTCTCATGTGGACGTTGTCTGGCTCGACGGACGCGACGGCTATGCTGCGACCTACTACACCCGATCGCCGGACGGCGGGGTGACCTGGCAAGGGGAGACAAAGATCGCGGACGAGAGCGCGATGTCGGGCGCTCCCTCTCTCGCGATCGCAGGCCGCACGATTCATGTGGTCTGGACCGACAGGCGGGACGGGAACCACGAGATCTACTACGACCATGACGCGAACGGCATCCCGGCGGGCGTGGGTATGGACCCGATGGCCCCGGCGGCCAGCGGCCAGATCCCCCTTCGGGTGTATCCGAACCCCTTCGTCTCCTGTGCGGCCGTCGAAGGGCGCGCGGGCGAGTGGATCGCCGTCCATGACGCGACGGGCCGGTTGATGGGAACATATCTCGGGGATCGCGTCGGGGAGGGCCTTCCTCCCGGGGTCTACTTCCTCCGCGCCACAGGCGCCGGTCATTCCTTCGCAAGGGCCGTCAAGCTCGACTGAGCGAGAATCCCTGCACCGAGCCCACAACAGCTTGCCCCGCCCCCCTCCAGGCCGGGCAGCTCCTCCCCTGCAACTCCTCGCCGCTGGTGAGCATGCTTGGCACCCCACGGATGCGTCTCACCGGCGCCGACCGCTGTCTCGCCCGTGTGATCCCGGGGCAGTTCACAGATTGCCGTCTGCCCAGGCAGGGAAGCGTGACCGAGGAGTACGGTCGCGGGCTTCTGCACGACTGGGTTCCCTCACCGAACAAGCCCCTAGGGCTGCGCGTGTTCGCTCGAGATCACTTGACGTAGACGACCCGCTGGGTGGCTATCCTCCCGTCACCCGACGTCGCCCTTACGAGGTACACGCCGCTGGTAAGTCCCGCCTCCGGGCGCCAGACAACGTCCCCGCGGCGAGCCGCTTCCGGGAACAAGATCTCCGACCCTCCCATCGTTCTCTCACGGGTGGATGCCCAGATCCGCCTCCCGGCCGCGTCCAGGATTTCCACCACGAAAGGGTCGCCGTCCTCGGCTGAGGCGCGACTCATGCGGATGGCGCAGGCGGCGCTGAACGGATTAGGCGCAATGCGCAAGGCGGGCACCGCCGACAGCGCCGTGTCTGGCAGCGGGTCGAATCCGGAGTTCGAGCAGATCAGCAGATTCTGGGGCTCGATGGCGGTGACCGCCAGGACGGGCGTCGTTGGCGTCAACACGGCAGGAAGAGCAGCCACAGGCGCGGGTCCATTGGGGATATCTGGCAGGTGGGCGGAGGCGAAGAGAGCACCCGCCGCCCGGCAGTTGTAGCCATCCCCGTCGAACGCGGCGAAGAGCAGATCAGACGCGCGGGCGTCGAAGTTCCACGTGCATCCGGTCAGGGCACAGTTGCCGTCCAGGGTTCTGATGACCGAGTAGCTCTCGTCATCCTCGGCCTCTCCAAGTACGCTAGCCCAGGCGAGCGACCCAGAAGCCCCGAACCGTATCATGTAGCAGTCGAACGCGCCGGCTCCGTAGCTGCTGGTCGATCCCGTCACAATGTACCCGCCGTCAGCGATCTCGAAGACCGACTCCCCGGCCTCGTTTCCGGTCGCGCCGCCAACGACGGCAGCCCACTCCACCGACCCGAATGCCGTGAATCTCACAAGAAGACAGTCTCTGAACCCGGCGCCGTAGCTCCAGGTCTCACCCACGACCACACACCCTCCCTCGGGGGTCGGGACCACGGACATGCCGCGATCGTTGTAGCTCCCCCCTACGAGACACACCCATTCGCACAGGCCGGAAGGGGAGAGCTTGACCAGAAGGAGATCCTCTGTGTCGCCCTCGCTGAAGCTCACCGTCATGCCTGCCACGACGAAACCGCCGTCCGTGGTCTGGGCGATCGATTCGCCCCAGTCTCCACGCGGTCCCCCCAACGCTCGGGCCCAAACCACCGAGCCACCCGATGTGAGCTTCAGCACGAAGGCGTCGTCGGCCCCGGCACCGAAGCTGTCGGTCCAACCGACCACTGCGTATCCGGAATCGGCGACCGGAATCGCGGAGATGCCCCGGTCACAGCCAGCGCCGCCTATGGCGCACGCGTAGATGTCCTGGGCTCTGCCGAGGGCGGCACCAAGCAAGAGCATCAGAGTGACACCAAGGCCCGCACACAAGGCGATCCATGCCGCTCGCATCTCGTTTGCCCCCCTTCGTCCTGAGGACGTGATTCCCGTCGAAGTCATGGGCGGAGTCGTGGACGTGGTCGGGAACGAGCTGGCGACAGAGTCGGAAGCCGAGCGGACGACGAGGTGGGGACCGATCTGACGAAGAGTGGACCGACGCCTCGCGTCAGCCAGGGGGCACACAGCTAATGTTGCTCACCAGCTCCTTCATCCACGTCTCATGGGAACGCTACGAGGATGAATTCGGGCCGATACCGATAAGGAATCTCCTCGCGCCTTCCCCCCTCCGGTTGCCCGTGAATGATTCTACTGGAGTCGGGAGCAGCGTTCAAGATGCCGCAGGATCCGGCCCACGCCATCGACGTCAGTCAGAAAGACGAGCCTAGCTGTCAGGATCGACTTCGCCGTCGTCGAACGCTGAGGGCAACACAGAGCGTGAACATGCAACAGGCGGGCCATGCCGACATCTGCAGCGATGTCGATCTGCTGCTGATCGAGTGGACCACGACTTCCTTCCCTGAGGGGGGTAGGAAGCCTCTGCCACTCTTTCGCCTGGGCTTCGCGGTCGACCGGCTCATCTACGCCGCTGAGGAGTTCGAGCATCTGAAGAGCGTGGAGGTTCCGCCAAGCCTGCTCCGTGTCACGGCAGCGCGTGGAGAAGGCAGGGAGTGCCCTCCTCTACGAGGGGGTGTTCGCAGTGTCATCGGCCATTCCCCTGAGGGTCTCCTCAGCCGATTGCTGCCGGACGATCCCACCCTGGGGTCCCTGGCTGATCAAGCAATGGAGCTTGATCTCTTCCACATCCCAAGTCGACACCGGAGGAGACTTCATCCGACGCCGCCTTCACAGTAGCTCGAGACAGAGACTCCCGGCGACCCCTCCCGTTCACTCGATGCGGAGGACGCGTCCTGAGGCCTCGTAGCTTCCTGCTCGCACGCGCGCAAAGTAGACGCCCCCGGAGAGATCCCTCCCGGCGTCATCCTTCCCATCCCACCGGAGGAGATGGCTGCCCGCCGCCCGCGGCTTCTCCGAGAGGCGGCACACGCGCCGGCCGGACGCGTCGAAGATCTCCACGACGACATCGTCCTCGCGAGGGAGATCGAAGACGATCTCCACCGGTCCCGGCGAAGGATTGGGGCGCAAGGGATGCAGTGCGAAGGCGGCCGGCGGCGCGCCTGCGCCGGCGACATCCACGACGGGACCCGCAATCGAAGCGGCTCCGCTCCGGTTGTCTGCGTCGTCGGTCGAAGTCAGGTGGTAGTAGCCGTACGGTTCGTCCGAAACATCCTGGATCGTCTGCACGGAATGGGCTATGAGGACCGCAGTCTCATCGAACTGGTCATTCGCCGAGCCGAAGAGACTGAAGTAAGCGAAGTCCTCATCGGCCGGCGGATCCCACGCGAGGATCCCCGGCGCGGCGAATTGGAGTCCGGACGGAACCTGGGGAGCGATGTTGTCGATGGAGTAGCCGCTGTCCGGCTCGCTCGCGTACCAGATCGAGGGCGTCGTCGTGTGTGTCGTGATGCAGTAGGTGGTCCAGGGGACGCCGGAACCTGTGGAATCTCCGTTGGTCGGAACGCGGACCAGGTACTGGTCCCGTTGCGTGGCGGCGACCCATGCGATCGCCTCCCACGTGCCCGAGGGCATGTCGCCTACGGCTCGCTCACCATCGAGAACGAAGACACGTCCTTCGAGCGCGCGAATCCGCTCCTTGTCGAAGGAGACGAGCCCAGGCAGATTCGCATCCTCAATGGATGCGGGAACCGGCGCCGATTCGACGCGCCCCTTCAGGAGTTCACTGTCGACGCGGCTGTAGACTTGGTATCCAGTCACCGGGGTCGCCGCCTCGGACGTGAAGTCGTAGCCGGAGCGCCCAAAGGAGAGCCGGACCTCGCCTCCCTGGTCGCTGGGGACATCGGCAATGCCGTCGCTCTCGGCGCTCTCGTAGAACCAGTCGATCGTCGCCTCATCGACGACCCCATTGACGACGGGATACCCCACCTCGTGCGTGGTTCTCCAGCGGAGATCGGTGCCGAACGTGGTGAATTGGATCTCGACTCCGTCGGGAGTCGCCGAAGTCCAGACACTCCCGCCGCTGGCTGTGAGATCCCAATTCACAACCCCCGACTGCACAGCGGAGACGCGAGCGCGAACTATGGGTATCGAGACCGATGATAGCGCGAGAGACTGGCCTCGGGAACGAGTGGCATCGAAGCCGTCCTGGCGAAGCACTCGGATGAAGAACCCGCTTCCTCCCACAAGGAGGTAGGAGCCGATGGGAATCGGGGCGAAGAGAGAGTAGCCGCCGATGCGGTAGAGCACCGTAGGATTCCAGGGGTCGCTCACGTCCACGACGAGCGCCCCAGAGTGTTCGCCAACGTATAGACGATCCCCTTCGAGGCCGACGCTGTATACATCGCCGAGGCTTCCGACGGAACTGATCAGCGCGGGTGCGACAGGATTCGTGACATCGATGATCTGCATCGCGAACCGATCCGCCACATAGGCGATGTTCCCCCCCACGGCTACCTCATACGACGCGTGGGGCGTGTTGTAGGTCCCCAACAGAACCGGGCTGGCCGGATTCGCCACATTGAAGATCTGTAGACCCGCCGAGGCATCGGCCAGATAAGCCCGGTCGCCGGCGACGACGATCCCTCGCGCGGAGCCGGCGGTGTCGTAGGAGCCCAGCAGGGTCGGGCTGGTCGGCGTCGTCACATTGTAAACCCGAAGTCCGCTGTTCCCGCACCCGAGGTAGAGATGGTTCCCGTCTAGGAACAGTCCTTGGACATCCTCTGGCAGGTTGACCGAAGCGGCCTGCACCGGCGCGTCGGGGTTCGACACATCGATCACCTTGAGCGTCGCGCCGTCTCCCAGGTAGGCATACTTGCCCGCCACCGCCACATTCGAGATGAAGTTCGGGGTGTCGAGGCTGCCCCGCGACACGGGGTTGCCCAGATCGGAGATGTCGATGATCCGGAAGCCGTTGTCGCTGTCGGCGATATACGCGAGGGTCCCACCGACCGCCCCGTCGATGGTAAGGCCGAGTTGAAGGCTCCCCGCGCTGATCGACTCCGTGACATTCACCGCCACTTGGATGACCCGGAACCCTCCGTTGCCATCGGCCAGGAAGGCATGCTCTCCCTCGACGATGACATCCCTAGCCGATGTGGTGTCATAGACGAAGACGAGTCTCGGCGCAGACTCGTCGGAGATGTCGACGACGCTAATACCGGCGGCCGAGGCGGCTACATAGGCTCGGTCCGCGTTGGCGAATACGTCTCCCGCGCTGGGGACCGACACCGAGCCGACCAGGGATGGCGCGGAGCGATTCGTCAGGTCGTAGATCAACAGCAGGCCGGTGGAGTCGGTGACATACGCCCGATTGCCTCGGACATCGATCCCGAAATTGTTGCCGGGCGTGTCCACGGTGGTCAGCAGGATCGGGGACGAAGGGTTCGTGATGTCGAAGACGAGAAAGCCGGGAGATCCGTCGGCGAGGTAGAGGTAGTCCCCGTCGACTTCCGCATCCGTGGCCGAGCCGGCGGTGTTGTATGTCGCCAGAATGGACGGGGCCGCCGGATTGCTGACCGAGATGACCCGTAGTCCGCTGGACCCGTCGGCAATATAGGCATGGTCCCCGTCGACGGCGATCCCGGTCGCGCCCGTGGTGGCCACGCTCCCGACCAGAACGGGGGCGGAAGGATTCGCCACGCTCACGATCTTGAGCCCGCCGGTGCCGGCGGCAAGGAAGACATAGTCTCCGGAAGCAACGACGGCCTGTCCCACCGCGGCAAAGGTCGAGAGGTGGGTCGGGTTCTGCGGATCGGAAATGTCGATGGTCAGCAGGCCGGCGGAGAAGTCGGTGACATAGGCATAGTCTCCGTCGATGGCGATGCCGGTTGCGTTTCCTGGCGAGGCGAGGGACCCGACCTGAGAGGGCGTGAAGGGAAAGTAGCGAAGCTCTCCCGCCGCCGTGTTCCAGTCGACAGTCGTCTGCCCAGAGTCTTTGTAGGTCGTCGAGGAGAAGGTCTCGGTGTAGGTCCTGGGGACTCCCGCCAACGAGCGGAGAGGGTTGATACACGCGAAGGTGGCGAAGAGCGAGAGGATCGTCAAGGGAATGGCCGGGCGAACCGCACGCATGGGAAAACCTCCATGGCTAGCGACAGAAGACCGATCTATTAGCACCATGCAAATCGAAGGACAGGAAATCTTATATCAGTCGACTTCCAATGTCAAGACCGGTCGCGTTGGGCCACAGGGCGTCCTTCCTGCAAACCCTATCCGCCTTGGCATTCATGCGGTTAGACCGACACACCGGTCCACTTGCCGCCGCGCTTTTCATCAATCTCCGCGCGGCTCACCGAGCACCATGCCGTACTCGGATTCAGGAGACACGGGATGTCCCCCTGGTCCAGGTCCGCGATCTGATTGACAGCGGCGCCCTGTTCGTAGGATCCTTATGGGTGCCAGAGTACCCGCTCGCTCTGACTTTAGGGGGCGCCCCCTTGCCCCCTGGGAGGGTTCGATGGCTACCCAGCGTTCTTCCCGCGCATACCCGATGGTTCCACATGACCAGAGGAAGCGCAGGCGGCGCCGTAAGCGCGGAATGGCGGCGGCGATGCTGCCCGTGTTTCTCGCCTTTTTCTCTGGGATCGCTTGGGCAGATCTCACGTTGCTCGAGACGATCCCTCTCAACGATCCCCAGATCGGGAGCGAGCCGTGGGGTGTCGCCGTCTCTTCGGCGGATCACCGCGTCTACGTCGCCTGCATCCACGGCCCCTCGCACCTTGTCGTGCTGGACGGAATCGACAACACGATTCTCGGCAGGGCCCCCCTCACCGGGCCGTATCCGCACGGCGTGGAGGTGAACCTTGCGGGGGACCGCGTCTTCGTGGCGAGCTCGGGGGGCAGCGTGTCGATCGTCGATGCGGAGACGCTTCAGGAGTTGTTCGTCGCTGCCCACGGCGGCACCCTCATGGATCTCTGCTACAGGGAAGGCTCAGCCGGCGTGAACACCCTCTACGTGGCGGATGAGGCGAATGCGCGCGTGCTCGTTCTTGATGCGGAGGATGGCAGACTCCTGGGAACGATCCCCGTCGGCAACTACCCCTATGACATCTGCATCAACCGCTCGACGGATCGGGTATACGTGACGAACCTGAGCGACTGGACGGTGAGCGTGATCGAGTGCGCGACGAACAGCGTGATCGCCACGATCCCGGTCGGCGCCTATCCGGAGGGAATCGACGTCGACCCGGGTCTCAATAGGATCTACGTGGCCAACCGGGACGACAACACGGTCTCGATCATCGACGGTTTCGAGAACGTGGTCATCGAGACCGTGCCCGTGGGCGAGACGCCCCGGCGCGTGGCCGTCGATCCCGTGACCCACAATGTCTTCGTGGTCAACGAGGCCACTCGGAACGTCAGTATCCTGACGCCGGGTGGACCGATCGCCTTCACCTTTCCCGTGGGCCTCGACGCCCGCGGAGGCGCCTGCGTGGATGCTGTTCTGGGCAAGGCCTTCATCACGAATCTGGGAAGCGAGGACTTGACCTACTTCCTCGAGGGTCTCCCTTACGCCTTCGGTACGATCCGGCTTCGTTTCACCCCTGGACCCGTGACCCTGGCGCCGCCGGTCGAAGGAAGTCCCTCCGGTTTCCGGACCGTCGCGATCGCAAACAGCCGCGGGAACGACATCCTCCACATGGATCCGGAAGGCGGATCGACGATCGGGACGCACGTCATCGAGTATGTCCCCACCGATGTCGATCTGCGCATCCGCGACTCCCTCCTGGGCGCCGGGATCGACGCATCGAACAGGATCGTCCTTCTCGACCTGGCGTCGGGCGTGATCCTGCACCGCGTCCGCGTGGGGCGGGGGCCGCGCGGGGTCGCGATCCGTAGGGACCGGGACGTGGCGTACGTCGCCAACCGCGACTCGGAGGATCTCTCCGTCGTCGACACGCAGGGGGGAAGCGTCATCACCACGGTTCCCCTCGGCTACTCCGCGATGGACGTGGATGTGAACGAGACCACCGACCGCGTCTATGTCGTGACATGGTGGGGTCTCCTGTGGACCCTGGACGGGACGACCCACGAGGTCCTCGACTCGATCTCGCTCCATGGCTTCTGCGAGCCGAACTGGGTCGCTGTCGATGAGTCCCGCAACCTGATTTACGTGACGGCTCTGAACTGCAACGTTCTCTGGATCGTCGACGGGGCGAGGAACCAGTTGATCGCCACCCTCGTGCTCCCCGATTTCCCGGGCGGGGTGTCGGTGAACGAGACCATCAAGCGTGCCTACGTCTGTACGACCCAGTCCTTGCTCGCGATCGGACCCGGGCACCTCATCGAGGACGTGTTGGAGTTCCCGGCCGCGAGCCTGACCCGATGCGCGGCCGACCCGACCAGCCGGAGAGTGTATGTGTCGGCTACCGATTCGGGCGGCGGCAAGCTGATCGTGGTTCTGGACGGGGACCCTGCGGGGATCGTGGATGAAGGAGCGGGATCCGGGCGCGCGTCTGAGGACGCGGCGGAGCGCCCCTTGCTGGCGCTCGGCTCGAGAAACCCGGTTGTCCTCTCAAGAGATGCTCGGATCGACTTCGAGCTGTCGCTTGCAGCAGTCGCGACGGCTAGGGCCGGCGTGTTCGAGACGACCGGCCGCCTGGTGCGCGATCTGATGCCGGACGCGGTTCATCCACTCGCGGCGGGCAGCTATCCCCTCTCGTGGGACTGCACCGATCCGTATGGCCGCAGAGTTCCCGCCGGGGTCTACCACGTCCGTGCGCACGGCATCGAAGTGGCGACGGAGAAGGAAATCCACGCGACGCTCAGGCTCGTTGTGATCCGGTAGTTCCGGCCGCCGAGACTCTCCCGGTCCCGCAGTCCGCGAAGACTCCGTAACCCCGCTTTCGCGCGGACTTTCCGCCGCCAACCTATGGTAGGCTCCGCAGCCTCATGGCCACATTCACATCCGCTCTGCTCCAGATCCTACGGACTAGATTCCATGCCCGGGCTACACCCGTCCGCGGATGGCACGGTTCTCGTGGACGAAGCCCCTCGTTTGACCTGAGGTCTCGAATTCCCTTTACATTCGTGACGGTCGGTGCGTAGAATCGGGCCGATCCTTCAGGGGGGATCGAGCGCGATAGGGGCGCTGCCTCGATCCTGGCTTCATGCTGGCGCGCCAAGGCAGTGCGCGCCGGGGCAAATGGAGCGTCCATGACTGCGCCCCGCCCTTCCACTGACCGCGGTGGTGCCTTCCTTCTCCAGGGGTGGCAGCGATCCGCCCGCCCGCCCTCGACGCTTCGCAACCACCAGTCAGAGAGCTGCGCGAACCGGCCGAGGCCACATCCGGCGGGACAGTTGGTCGACCAGCTCTCCACGGCGCATCTCATTGGGAACGAGCGAATTCTCCCCCGGCGAACCTCCCGTGGCGATCCTCAGGGACGAACCTCTATTTCGGACGCATTCCCAGAATCGAATTCGAGTTGGCTGAGCGCACTTGCTCAAGGCTTGGGCTCGATGAGAGCTAGGTTCTTCTGACTCAAGGAGGGGGTATGGACAAGCCGCGTATTCTCTTCGTCAGCAGCTATCACGGGACGAGAAGTCGAATCGCGGAGGAGTTCGTCAACAAGCTAGCGCCGGGGAAGGCGGAGGCATGCAGTTCCAGCTTCGAGAGCGGGAAGATCGATCCGCTGGCGATCGCCGTCATGGGGGAGATCGGGATCGAGCTGTCGTCCGAGGGCCCCAAGACTGTCTTCGCCCGGCACGGGGATCGGGAAGCGTTCGACTTCATCGTCACCTTGTCTGAGGGGGCCGCGAGGGGGCACCTCTCCGTGTTCGAGGTCAATGTGGATGCTCTTTTCACCAGGAGTGCCCAGAGGCATCATTGGTCCGTGCCCAGCTTCGAGAACGTTGACGCGACCGGGGAGCAACGGTGGAACCGGGCACGCAAGATCCGGGACATGATTCGAAGGAAAGTCGCCGCGCTTCCTCCCCAGGCGGGCGTGCGCATTGACATCGAGTGAGGCGAGCAAGGCGCAGAGGAAGCCACATCGATCCTGGCAGGCTTCCATGAGCTGCCATGGGAGCCTCCCCATCCACGGTGGAAAGCCGTGTCCCCATCCGACCAAGGAGTGTATCATGAGCTTGCGGTGAGGATGCGCGCGAGCCTCGATCCAGAGCACCGTGCCCTCAGCCGCGGAATCCGCGATGGCGAACTCGAGGTCGACCGGACCGCTGAGCGGAGTCCCCTCATCGTCGGTCAGGTACCCCTGGTAGCTCACAAGTGGTAGGGCGGCCGGAGCGGCGACGGCGGCTCACGACTCGAAATCGTGCGCCTCTCCGACTGAAACGTGATGGTACTGGCCTGACAAGGAGTGCCCGACTACCCGGAGGCGGCCGCTTGGGCCGCCGGGATCATCGACGGTGTGCGAGACTTAGTTGAAAGTCAGAAGGCTCCCAGTACGATGGCGAAGTTCTTTGGCGAGAACGGATTGCCATCACACAAAAGGAGCCTCGATGGGGACTGTAGTTCAGATTCGGAGAGGGCGGAAGCCCAAGGATGTTTCTCGTGATCGGGTGGCCTCGGTTGCTATGGACATGGATCCCCGGCGGCAGCGGATCGAGATGATCCAGGCGCTCATCCCGATCGGCCTGGAAGCTGTGTAAGTCCTCGCCGTTGCCCGTAGGGTGCGCCGTGGGCGTCTGCGATGGCGCGGGATCGAATCAGTTCGTGATGTCGTCAGGGAGCGTGACGGTGCCTGGCTTGGCGATCGCTGCATGGAGGGCGCGCAGGACGTAGGCCTTCGGCTCCACCCCGCAGAGCTTGGCCGACTCGAAGAGGCTGAAGAGCACGGCGGCGACCTC
>JACAFC010000053.1 GCA_013388515.1 Ignavibacteriaceae bacterium
ACCTACAACTGCCGAAGAAGAACTATTTAGATTAATTGAATTCAGAAAGAAAAAATTATCTGGTTATTATAATACTTAATTCAAATTATAAATTTTAATCAAAGGATATTTTGACAACTATTGTCTTAATTTCAATTGGCTTAATAACAATAAGTCATAGACTAATTCTTCCATTTCGCAAAACTGGAACAATAAGATATGAAACTGCGTATGATATTTTTTCTTTTATAATGCATATTACAGTTTTTACTAATCTAATTATTTTATTTCAATGGATAGGTTTAGGAATTGCAGCTATATTAAATTTTATCGGTGGCTACTTATCTGTTCCCCTTGGATTAATTATTTATAAAACTGATTTACAACCTGATGAACTTTTATTAATCTTTGCGATACTTTCTTGGATCAACATTATTTTAACTATTATTCATATAATTTTATTTATTACTTAATATAAAAACGCACATAACCAGCGCCTCAACCCGACCGCCATTTTAGTTCGGCGGATTTGAGATTTTTAGTGTTTGGTTTTTGTTTAGCATTTTGATCAAAGTGGTCTTACTTAATTAATTAACTTGCCTTCGGTTTGTACTGAATAAGTTACAAACCTTCGGCTAAATATTTATCAGTTGTGTTTTACTTGTCTTCCTTGTTATGGGCTTCGGCTTAGGCACAATGCCGTTATGGGGAATACTGATATTCACCGTTGATGGATTTTCAATATTCAATTTTGACTTCCTACAATTTATTGATGAAATTTGAATATGCGTTTCGCCGATAAACAAGCAAGAAAAAAAACAAGTTGAATAATTAAATTGTGACCATATATCGTGCAAATTATTTACAAATTCTTATTCCGGATGTTGATTATTGATGTGCTGCTTGCATTAAATATTGCTTTAGCACAGAAACCTGCAATCATCAATGATTCTATTTTTTCGAAAACTTTAAACGAACAACGCAAAATAACAATTTGTCTTCCTGAAGAATATAAACCAGGTGCTAATTCCAAATATGATGTTGTCTATATAATTGACGGTGAAATGCACCTCGCTGATTTTTTATATATCTATCAATTTGCCAAAAATCAAAATTTTCTTCCTCCACTTATTTTAGTTGCTTTACCAAACACAATTACCAGCGAGGGTAATATGCGCGATCGCGACTTTTTACCCGAAAAAACTATCGACAATGAAAAAGCAGGTGGGGCCAATAATTTCATTGGTTTCCTTAAAGATGAACTTGTACCTTATATCAATGAAAAGTTCTCCACCAGCGGCGAGAATAGCATATTTGGTCATTCCTTGGGCGGAGTTTTTACAATGTATGCTCTGATAAAAGAGCCAAGATTGTTTACGAATTACTATTGTTCCGATCCCGCATTCCCCTGGAATAACCAACGAATTATTGCAATGGCAGAGGAAACATTCACAAATACTATTGAACTTAGCAAAACTTTGTGGATTATTGGCACTGAGGAAACATACAGGAATGTTGGTATTCAAAAAATGGATTCTGTCCTAAATAAATTTGCACCGGCAGGTCTTCGTTGGAATGTTTCAATTTATCCGAACGAAACTCACATGTCGGTTCGCCTTAAAGGAATTTATGATGGATTAAAATATGCTTATGATGGTTACAACTCAAAAAAAATGGTAGAATTTCACCCCATGGGTGGAGCTCTGCTTGAAGGAAAACCCACACCGGTGTTTCTGAATGGAAGCTTTCCTAATGTATATTATACTACTGATGGTTCGGAACCTGATACTTCATCGAAACACGCTCCGCAAATGATAGAAATTACTGCTCCTGCAAAGTTGACAGTGAAATGGATTGGCGAAAATAAAAAATATATTACGTCCTCAAGCGGTAATTTTGAGCTAAGCAAAGTTTGGCCTGCTGTTCAGTATGTAAACGATATTAAAATTGGCGGCTGCCGCTACTCCTACTACGAAGGAAAATGGAAAACATTGCCAGATTTCATCAAGCTAACACCGGTAAGAACTGGTATTGCCGATAGTTCGTTTAGTTTGGAAAAACTTCCTGCCAATTCAAATTTTGGATTTGTTTTTGAAGGCTATCTAAAGATAGACATAGAAGGATATTATATTTTTGCACTTTCTTCTAGTGATGGATCGAAATTTTATATTAATGACTACGAAATAATCAATAACGATGGGCTTCATGGAAGCGACTATTACAAATCGTACGTTGTTCCTCTGCAAAAAGGTTTTTATCCTATTCGCTTGGAATATTTTCAGAACGAGGGCAACCGCCATTTGGATTTAATATACCTGCCACCGGATTCCCACGAAACTTTACATTTAACGTTTGGGATGATGTATTTCAAATAATTTGATACGCGTGTGTTCCAGCCAGTCGCTGTAGCTGACTACCTTTGCGTATTAAGCAATTCGGAACTTTTTGGTTAGTCGTTCTAAAAAATATTTATTGCACAATGTGTTCGTTCTCCCATCGGAATCCCTCTGGGATAATTAATAGTTACTTTGTTTGCAAAGTAAGAAAAGTTCAGTTTACTAAACTTGCCTGCCGGCAGGCAGGTAATTGGTTTTATCGTTCGAATCTGCTTCCTTATCGTGTACGGTATGCTTCGGCTTGCAGCCAGGCAGGACAAGTTAGTTCGACTCAATTCCTATGTGCATATTAATGAAAGCACTAAATGAAATATTTCTTTATTAATTATGTAGCGGCATTTCTAATTGCAATAATATCTTTTGCGAAAAGCGGTTATAAATCTGGGCACGAAGAACCGTTAATTGGCACAGATGCCCCGCCATTCACATACCACTCCTATGAAGGAAAAGAGGTTACATTAAATCAATACAAAGGGAAATTACTTTTACTTGACTTTTGGGAAACTTGGTGCGGAAAATGTGTTTCGTCATTCCAAGACATAAATAAGCTGGCAAAAGAATATAAGAATAGAGGTCTTGAAGTAATAGGTATAACAACAGAAAATAGAACAAAAGCCAACCGGTTAATTAAATCAAATAAATTAGTGTACACCAATATTTTTGCAGATACCAAAGTATTAAAGAATTATCAAGTATCATCAAGACCTACTTATATTTTAATAAATGAAGAAGGCGAAATAATTTTTATTAGTTATGGTAATTTGAAAATGGTTGAGAACGAGCTAAAGCGAATTCTAAATAAAAAAATCAAATAGGTAGTAAATCAAATCAAAAATACTTTAAGATGCATATTTAAGATTGAACAATTGTTAGATAATTTTAAGTTAACAATATTTTAAATTAGTAATAAGACGGACTAATCATATGTTGTTAGAATATATGATGAGGAAGATATGACTAACCAAAAAGATCGTGTTTGTCCTGTTGAGCGTGCAAATTCGCTCGACAACAAGTTTAGAAAGTGGTTACAAAATCCAAAAAAGATTTTAATGCCATATATTAAAGAGGGAATGGCAGTTCTTGATATCGGCTGTGGTCCCGGGTTTTTTACAATTGAAATTGCTAAGATGGTCGGGGAAAAGGGAAGAGTTCTTGCTGTTGATATACAGGTAGGTATGCTTCAAAAAGTATCCAGCAAAATCAAGGGAACTGAGCTTGAGAAGAGAATTAAACTGATACAGAGTGAAAGCGATAAAATAAATGTTACAGACAAAGTAGATTTTATTTTAGCATTTTGGATGGTTCATGAAGTACCAGATAAAAATTCTTTTTTCAAAGAACTTTATATTGTACTTAAAGAGACTGGGCAATTTTTAGTTGTAGAACCAAAGCACTTTCATGTATCCAAAAAAGAGTTTGAGTTAACATTAAAAACAGCCAAAGAAAATGGCTTTAAAATTATGCAAGGTCCAAAGTTGCTGCTTAGCCAGACAGCTTTATTAAAGAAGACATAACTTTCAACAGGAATGTATTACAGAAGTTATACTGGAAGAGAAAGATTTGGTTAATCTATTTCTTTAGCAGTTATTGCTGTAAGTTGAAAATGAATCACGATTGGAAAAATGAAGTAAGTTGAAAGATGAATATCAAGCTAATCAAATCGTAAAGAAGAGTGAGAATTTGTAATACGGATGTTTATAAAACAAGTAAACAAATTCCCACTCAAATTTCTTCTTCTAATAGATTACCGAGTTCATTGAATGCGGCAGAATTTCCAGCTCGCACACTTTTGAGCCAACAAATAAATTACATTTAATTTTGTCATCACTTTGATTCATAAGCACCGTTACAAAACTTCCATCCTCGTTTTTAAAGGATGTACTTAAAAGCTGACTTCTGCTTGAGGCAGTACTGAGTCTTCTTGCATTCGGTCTAATAAACTTTGAAAAGTGACCAATGTAATAGTATGATGGCGTATAAATTAGCTCTCCTGTTTTTAAATTAGCATGAATGGGCGCAAAGCAAAGATTATTTTTATGATTAGGTCCGCCAGTTTCATCAAGCAGAATATTCCAGTCAGTCCATCCAACAGTTCCATTATTAAAATCATTTATCATCGAACGTCCGTATCGTTCAGCGTTTGGCCAATATTGCAGCTTTTCCCAATCAAATTTTTCAACACATCCTTCAGTAAATAATAATTTTTTATCGGGAAAACTTTCATATACATTTCCAACATTTTCAAACATTGGTTGTCCTGTAGCCCAAGTTTCATACCAATGGAAGCCGACGCCCCACGCATACTTTGCGGCTTCAGGGTCGGATAGAATTGTATTTGCTCTTTGATTTATTAAGTCTCTGTTATGATCCCATACAATAATATTTTTATCTGCAAGTCCTGCTTTTACGAATGTTGGTCCTAAAAAGTTTTTAAGAAAATCTCTTTCTTCCTCTGCAGTGTACATGCAAGATTCCCACCTCTGCTTTGCCATCGGTTCATTTTGCACAGTTACTCCCCAAATAGGAATTCCTTCAGCTTCATATGAGTTTATGAATTTTACAAAATAATCTGCCCAAGTTTGGTGGTACTTTGGTAAGAGTTTTCCACCTTGAAGCATTGTATTATTGTCTTTCATAAAAGCTGGAGGACTCCAAGGGCTTGCATACAGCAGTATAAAACCGCCTGCACTTTTTATTGCTTGTTTAATAAATGGAATACGGTATTGTTTATCGTGATCAATACTAAAAGTTTTCAGATCGCCATCTCCCTCATCAATATAAGTGTAACTGTTACTGCTAAAGTCGCAGCTATGGATGTTAGTGCGAAGCAGAGAGTAACCAATGCCTTCTTCTTTGCTAAAGTAAGCTTTCATGAATTCTTTTTGTTTATCTGCTGGCAATTTTGCAAATACTTCTGCAGATGCATCAGTTGCAGCACCGCCAATACCGATAAACTCCTGAAAAACTTTATTAGGATTTACGAAAACAGATATCTCTGATTCAAGCGGCTGCGAACCATCTTTGAATTTTGCTTGCAATACTTTCGTCAGCCGTAAATCTGTGTTCTCCGCAGTTGAATACATCGTAAGATCATTCAGCTTTTCCTGATTAAAGTCATTTGAGTTGAATGATCTTTCTTGAGCAAAGCAAACAAATGCTGCAAATAATACAATCAAAAAAGATTTTATTTCCATGCAATTCTCCTAAAGATGTTTGTGAACTATGTTGAAGTCCTGATTAAAAAAGATACTGTTCAATATTTTAATAAATAATGATTGGTTCAAAAATAATTCATTCTTACCTAAAATTACTATTTTTACATAGTTCAAATTGTTCGAAAAAGTATAGCGCAAATTATTTTTACTAAAATTCTCAATTAAATTTTCAACCTTGGGGTTCATAAAATGGACGAATTAACCTCACTTTTTGCTTTCATTTCAGCTTGCATAGTTATCATTCTTATTCCTGGCCCAGCACAAGCTTTAGTCCTTTCCAACAGCATTAGTTACGGAAAAAAATCCGGTATTATTACCGCCATCGGTTTGAATGCTGCAACAATATTCCATTCACTTTTTGCAGCTGCCGGATTGTCAGCTATCCTTCATACTTCCGCTGTATTGTTTTCTATTGTTAAATTTTTAGGTGCCGGATATCTAATCTTTATTGGGTTTATGACTCTTAAAAATAGTAGTCAAAAAGAAACTGCTCAAAATAACAGCAGCTTAAAGAAGGTATTTTTAAAGGCATTTATTACTGGAATTCTCAACCCAAAAGTTGCATTATTTTTCTTAGCATTTCTTCCGCAATTTGTTGATGTTTCTAGAGGCAATGTATTTTTTCAATTTATATTGCTAGGTACAATTCTTGCCTTGATGGACATTGGGTATGAAACTCTTTTAGTATTAATAACAAGTTTTGCAAGCGATCGATTTGTGAGGAATGAAAAGTTCATTAGGGTACGCCAGAAAATTACTGGTACTGTTTTAATTATTCTGGGAATCAGACTGGCATTTGCGCAAAATAAGTAAAAGAAAGACTATTTAGCTTTGGCATTTTAATAATCGTTCATCAAAAAAAGTTAACAAGACATGAATCAACACATATATAATTTCAGTATTTAAAAATGATACAGTTATTATTGGTGTGAAGATTAATTATTCTAAATTTATATTCTTATACAGCATATTAGAAATTACTTATTTATGGCGATCGTAAGAAATGAAGTAACCATGCTATATTGAAATTTTATAAATAAGTCAATCTTAATTTGTTTCTTTCGACAAGTCTGTTTGACCATATGCAATATCGTGATGGTAAAAATCGATTTATAAATTTTAGATGTATTTATTAATAAAGATTTTAGATTTAAAATAATTGATGTTTTAGGAAAATCAGAAGTATCTTTGACAATGAAAAAACACTTTGTTCTATTTGCCGTTACTCTTTTTAATGCAGCTATAATATCGCAAGTTAATTTAACCTCCTCAAACCTTCCTATAGTTGTTATTAACACAAATGGACAAACAATAAATGATGAACCAAAAATCACAGCCGATATGGGTATTATTGATAATGGTTTTGGAAGTATAAATAACATTACCGACCCTTTTAACGCTTATAACGGAAAAATTGGAATTGAGATTAGAGGTCATAGTTCGCAGATGTTTCCTAAAAAACAATATGGAATTGAATTGCGAGATGCTTCGGGTAATTCGGTTAACGTATCGCTACTTGGAATGCCTGCAGAAAGTGATTGGGTGCTGAATGCTTCCTTCACAGATAAAACTTTTCTTCGAAATGTGCTCGCTTATAAACTTGCCAATGAAATGGGCAGATACGCTTCAAGAACAGCATTCTGTGAAGTTATACTGAATAACGAGTATATCGGACTTTACATTCTTCAAGAAAAAATAAAACGGGATAAAAACAGAGTAAACATTAAAAAGCTAGAATTCGGTGATACAAGCGGTGATGCATTAACCGGAGGTTATATTTTGAAAATTGACCGCATTGACCCTGGAGATAAATATTTTAACTCAGTATTTCCTTCAGTTTATCCGAAAACACCAAGTCGTCCTTCTCCTATAAGTTATATTCACGTTTATCCGAATTCAGATAATATTTTAACAGTGCAGCAGGATTATATAAAATATTTCATAACTGAATTTGAAACTTCACTTTCAAATGATACTTACAACCATCCGTTTTTAGGTTATTACGATTACGTGGATTTTGATGCACTTGTAGATTATTTTCTTATAAATGAATTTGCAAAATCAATTGATGCTTACCGGCTTAGTACTTTTATGTATAAAAACAGAGATAGTGAAGGAGGCAAATTAGTTTTTGGACCTATTTGGGATCATGATCTGTCATTTGGTTTAGCAGATTATGGAGATGCTTGGCTGTCTTCAAACTGGCAGGCAGATATGACACCGTATGAAGGAGTAATTAGCCCGCCTTTCTGGACAAGCAAAATCTTTAATGATCCGGTAATTAAAAATAAACTTGCTAAAAGATGGACTGAACTGAAAAATACAGTTTTTAATTTAAGCAGCATTCTTCAGTACCTGGATCAAGTTATTCTTGATATTAAAGAAGCACGGATTAGAAATTTTATTCAATGGCCGATTATTGGTGTATATCAATGGCCGGAATATTATGTTGGTAATACTTATGAAGAGGATGTGCTTTATTTGAAGGGATGGATTGTCCGCCGTTATAATTGGATGAATGCAAACCTCGATGCAAATTATTCAGATATAATTTGGAAAAATATTGACTTATCACAATTTGCTTTTCATCCAAATGAAACCGTTAAAATCGCAGTTTCATCGTTTGTTGACAGCGTAAAAAATTTAACTTCTCTGCAATTTGTTTCATCTGGTTCAAATCTAAGTTGTAGTATTGTGAATGATTCAGTATTGATTACCCCAAAAAGTGCAGGTATTTTCTCTTTTAAAATTATAGCTAAGAATGCAAGCATTATCAAGTGTATTTCTCCAGAATACAAAATAAACAGCGTAACAGACTTAGATTATGTTGATGAAAATATTTTTGAATTTACACTCAATCAAAATTATCCAAATCCGTTTAATCCAAGTACAACTATTACATTCAGTGTTCCATCAAAATTTAATGTTGAAAGATCGAACGTAAATTTGAATGTTTATGATATACTTGGCAACAAAGTTGCAGTTTTAGTTAATGAAGAGAAACAACCGGGTAATTATACAGTCGAATTTAATGCAGTTGATTTACCGAGCGGAGTGTATTTCTATCAGCTGCTTGTCTCGGCTTTGCAAAGCAAAGACGGAAAAACTGGTACATTTATTCAAACTAAAAAAATGATTTTGATGAGATAAATATTTTTAGGGGAATTATGGAAAAACACAAAATACTAAATCACTCTAGAATTTTGTTAGTATTGTTGTACATTACCATAATTGTACTCTTATCAGGCTGTTATTCATTTAGAGTGGCTGATTCCAGTGATCCTTCAACAACAAAGATTTACAAAATAGAAAAAATAGATAGCGAAATCATAGATTTCTGTGAGACCGAGTTGGGTTATGCTCTACTATCCACTGAAGAAGTTGTTTGCTTCCTCCAAAATGGTGAACAGAAAACTTATCCCCGGGCGAAAATTAAAAAAATGTACACTGAAAAATTTGATTTTGCCCAAACATTATTTTAGGATTAGGTATATCCATAACGGCATATTTGATATTAATTCATCTAATTATTTTGCAAATGGATGGAAGATCATTTGGAGGATGAGCAATTATTCTGCATAATTAAAAGTGGTTACTTAGAATAAATTTTATTTGAACCAAAAATCTTCTAGTAAATATTTAGAAAAATAGAATAATGATTAATAAATATTTCCTTTGGTTAATGCTTTTATCTGCAATGATAAATCCTCAAAATAATCCTGCATTTCAATCTGAAAGAAAGTTAACTATAGGCAGCGTTGAGGAATCAAGTATGAATATGGTGCATTTGGAATTAGGACTGCGAAATGAAGTAGCTATGTTATTTACAAAGTACTGGGAAGGTTACTTTTCTAACCATATAGAAACTTCCTTACCAATAAATCTGCATATAACAGCAGGATGGAGCTTTCTTGATCGTTTCAAATTAGATTTGAGATTAGGGCTACTGTTGGTCTATGAAGATTTTGTTGGAATTGACGAAGGAATATTTTTCGAGTTTGATTTTTTAAATTCAAAATTATACGGAACACTTGGCGCCGTAATTTTTAATAATGGTGGAAATGCACATGGTGTAACAATGTACTCCGAAAGCGGTGGAAGTCAAACTTTGTTAAGTTTCGGATTAGGTTACCATATTTCAAACAAATTTGATATAGATTTAAAGTATTATTCACCAACAAACAGGGTTTATGGAAGGGATATCGTTGGATTTAATGAACCTCAGCATTTTGATAAAATTAATAATGGACTGCTGCTTTTAGGAATACAAAACTCATTTATTTTGTAATAATTATTTAGCATTTAATCTTTTTGCGTTTAGAGAATTAAAAATTGTAAAACCCGCCTAACTTTTCTAATTTTGACAAAAGAAATAACTATATGAAAATAGCTCTGTGCCAGATTAACACAGTAATCGGCGACATAGATAATAACAAGCAAAAAATTATTGACGGCTACAAAAGGGGAGTGGATGATAAAACCGATTTGGTGGTCTTTCCTGAATTGTCACTTGTTGGTTATCCACCTCTAGATTTAGTTGAGAAGAAGGAATTTCGTCAAGCCGCATTTAAAGCGGCGGAGGAAATTGCATCAATTACTGGTGACACCGGATTGATCTTCGGTTCAATCACTGAAGATGATGATAGAATTGGAACTGACATTCACAACTCTGCTTTGCTTTGCTATGATGGTAAAGTTCAATTTACTCAGCATAAAACTCTAATACCAAATTACGATGTATTTGATGAAATGCGTTACTTTGATCCTGCAAAGGAAGTACAAATTCATAACTTTAAAGGTGAAAAGTTAGGAATTTCTATTTGCGAGGATATTTGGAACGACGCAGATTATTGGTATAAAAGACGTTATGTTAAAGATCCAGTGAAAGAACTTGTGAATAATGGATGCACTATTCTCATTAATATTTCTGCAAGCCCATATGCTTATGGTAAACGGAAAGATAGATGCGAAATGTTATCGGTATTAACAAAAGATGATAAAATTCCTTTAGTGTACGTTTGTACGGTAGGCGCCCAAACAGAATTGATCTTTGATGGTGCATCAATGTGCTTTGATACTGGCGGCAATCTTATTTTACTTGGAAAATCATACCATGAAGATTATTTACTTTTTGATACAGAGAAAAAATATCAGCCGATAAAAATTGTTGAAAAAAGTTTCGAAGAAGAAATTCTCAGTTCTTTGGTATTTGGACTTAAAGAATACTGCAGCAAGCTAAACTTTAAAAAAGTACTTATTGGTTTAAGCGGCGGAATGGACTCTGCACTTGTTACCTACATTGCCGTGCAGGCATTGGGTAAAGAAAATGTTCATGTAGTTTTAATGCCCTCAAAATACTCCAGTGAAGGAAGCATTTCTCACTCAATTAAATTAGTTGAAAATCTTGGTATAACTCACAATAAAGTTTCTATACAAAATGTAGTTGAAACAATTCAAGAAAATTTAGCAGTACCTTTTAAAAACTTACCTGCTGGTTTAACAGAAGAAAATTTACAAGCAAGAGTTAGAGGTATTTATCTCATGGCTTTTGCAAACCAATTTAATTATCTGCTTTTGAACACGGGTAATAAATCAGAATTAGCAACAGGTTACTGCACGCTTTACGGTGATATGTGCGGCGGTTTGGCCGTGATTGGCGATGTTTATAAAACAGATGTTTACAAAATAGCCAATTTTATAAATCGTGAAAAAGAAATTATTCCACATGAAATTATTGATAAAGAACCATCGGCAGAGTTAAAAGAAAACCAAACAGATCAGGACACTTTACCTCCATACAGTTTACTTGATAAAATTCTGAAAATGTATTTGGAACAAAACAAGGAATTCAATGAAATATCAGAAAAAATTGGTGATAGTATTATCGTTCAAAAAGTTTTAAGAATGGTTGATCTCAATGAATTTAAACGCAAACAGGCGGCACCGGTACTAAGAGTATCAACCAAAGCTTTTGGCTACGGAAGAAGATATCCTATAGTTCAAGGATGGAGAAAGTAATATCACACAAATGATTTTTGGTTAAAAAATGGCATTTTTTCCATGTTCTTGAACTTTCAATTATCTATATTTGTCTTAGTAATTAATACTTAACTTTTGAAAATAAACACTAATTAACAATTAAAATTATTTAAAGAGATGGCAAAACAAAAAGAATTAAAACCTTTGAAGGAAGTAACAGTACGTTTCGCCGGAGACTCCGGAGATGGTATGCAATTAACTGGTTCTCAATTCACTGAAACCACTGCGGCATTAGGTACAGACGTAAGTACACTTCCAGATTTCCCGGCTGAAATACGCGCCCCTGCTGGTTCGCTTGCAGGTGTAAGCGGGTATCAACTTCACTTCAGCAGCAGCGATATTCAAACACCTGGTGATTCTCCCGATGTTTTAGTTGCTATGAATCCTGCTGCACTCAAAGTTAACCTTAAAGATTTGAAACCCAACGCAACTATTATTGTGAACAGCAGTGCATTTGATACCAAGAACTTAAAACTCGCAAACTACGATCACAATCCATTAGAAGATGGCTCACTATCGGCCTTCAATGTAGTTCCTGTTGACTTAACCCAGCTTACTATGACTGCACTAAAAGATATTACACTTTCTATTAAAGAGAAAGAAAAATGTAAAAACTTTTTTGCATTGGGACTTTTATACTGGATTTACAATCGTCCGCTTGAACATTCACTTCAATGGCTTGAATCAAAATTTGCAAAAAAACCTGAAGTACTTGAAGCAAATAAACGTGCTTTAACCGCTGGCTATAATTATGGTGATACTACAGAAATATTTACAACTCAATATGATGTAAAGCCTGCCAAATTAAAAGATGGAGTATACAGAAATATTTCCGGTAACGAAGCAATAGCTCTTGGTTTTATTGCTGCCTCCTTGCGAAGCGGATTAAAACTCTTTTTAGGATCATATCCAATCACTCCTGCATCGGAAATTTTGCAAGAACTAAGTAAGTACAAAAATTACAGCGTCGTTACATTTCAAGCCGAAGATGAAATATCGGGAATCGCATCTGCAATAGGTGCAGCATTTGCCGGTTCATTAGCCTTAACAACAACTTCAGGGCCTGGATTATCTTTAAAAACAGAAGCTCTTGGTTTAGCAGTGATGACCGAACTTCCATTATGTGTGGTTGATGTTCAACGAGGAGGTCCGAGTACTGGTCTTCCAACAAAAACTGAACAATCAGATTTATTCCAGGCAATGTATGGGCGGCATGGAGAGGCACCGCTTGTAATCTTAAGTGCTAAAAGCCCTGCTGATTGTTTTTACATGTCAATAGAGGCTGCACGGTTAGCAATTAAATACATGACTCCTGTAATCTTACTTTCAGATGGCTATCTTGCTTTTGGTTCGGAACCGATGCAAATTCCTAATTTTGATCAATTACCAGAAATCCCGGTTAATTTTAGAAAAGACGTTAATGGATTTTATCCTTATTTGCGAGATGAAAATCTATCACGGCCATGGGCTATTCCTGGAACGCCAGGTTTGGAACACAGAATTGGCGGGTTGGAAAAGAAAGATGTATATGGAAACATCAGCTATGAACCTGAAAATCATGAAATTATGGTACGTAAACGACAAGCCAAGATTGATAAAGTTGTAAATGAT
>JACAFC010000102.1 GCA_013388515.1 Ignavibacteriaceae bacterium
ATAGAGACCTGTTTCCAACCCATTTGTAAATGTGATGAATAATTCAAAATTCAAGAGACTAAAAAGCAAGCATAGAAAAAAAATAATATTAACATCAGATCCTTTCAATAATGACAAAATAGTGCTTCTTAATACAATTGAAAATACAAGAAGCATGATTGCTGAAAATAAGATAATAACTCTTGGAAAATCCTTCTTCTCAATTCCTACATTCATAGAGAAGAAAGCCAATGAACCATAAATTATTGTAGCTAATGGCTGAACACCTGCAGTTTTTGTTCCAAGGTTATATTCAAACCCTTTACCTTGACCGAAATTCCATGCAACAGTTAACATATAGTAACCATCTTCAGTAATTGGTTTTGCAACAAGATAGGGCATAAAATTACCATGATTGATCTTAGTAGGAAATTCTGAACTGCTGAAGACAGTAATGATCAATGCATAGCTAAGTACAATAATAATAACCGTAATGTTTAACTTATGTAGCACTTAAATTTCCCGTTACTTTGTGAATAGCTGTGGAACTTTAGACATATTCTTACGAATCAAAGTTAAAAACGGAAAGGCGAAGCCATTCTTTTTTAAAGATAAATAATCTTCGCTGCTCTTATGAAAAATATTAGCTAGATTTTTATTGCTTTTACCGCCCCATCTCATTTTTACTAAAGTCTGTGGTAAGTAATAAGTAGAAATATTTGCTTTGCCTAAAAACCTAAGTATTAAATCGTAATCCGCAGCAATTTTTAGATTAATATCAAATAAACCATATCGCTCATAAATTTTCTTTTTAACAAAAAAAGCGGGATGCGGCGGCATCCAGCCCTTTTTTAGTGATTCAACTGTAAAATAACCCGCTTTCCAGTTCCGAAAAATCTTGTTTAAATCATTCTTATCAACATAAATAAGATCTCCATACACACTATCAGTACCAGAAGTTTGAAACGCTTCAACAACTTTAGCTAATACATTTTCATCAAAATAAACATCATCCGCATGAAGTAAACCGATTATTTCTCCAGAAGCTAAACTGATTCCTTTGTTGATTGCATCGTAAATACCTTTATCCGGCTCACTAATTAGCTTAACATTCTTCCCAACAACTGCCGACTGAATTACCTCAAGTGTACCATCTGTTGAGCCGCCATCTATAATAATATGTTCAATATCGTTATAAGTCTGCAGGCTGATAGAATCAATACAATCAGTAATTGTGTTTCTTGAATTCTTTACTGCAGTTATAATTGAGAGTAGCAAGGTTGAGTGGTAGGTAGAAATTTTATATAAAGTAAAATTTAAGATTATTTATTTCTTATTGAATAAATTTTAGTAAAAACTTGGAAAAAATATATTGACTTGTACAAATTGAAAATTAAGCCACGGTAACCATCCAAGAAACCCATCCTTACTATATACGAATAACAGAAATACAATAATGGAAATAGAGGATTGTATAGAAGACTGTACTTCACCTTCTGACGGAATGTGAGACCTGATTTTTTAAGCATGTTCAAATATCTGCTAGCTTCCCATGATGAATACTCATTGTGTTTAGCAATATAGTGTTCTAAACCCCGGAAATCATTGTGGACAATATGACTATTCATACATCCGATTGGTTTTTCTATTATTGGATGTTCATGAACCTCCATATCCAAATTACTCCAATTAGCTTCTTCAATCTTTTCGTACATTCCAGACCCAACTCTAAACAATGATAATTTTCTCATTGGGTCACCATGTTTAATATGTTTATTTAGAAAATAATTGTCATAATTAATCCAATAACCATTAAAATTACTTTTAAATATTTTCGAAAGTTCATTTATGAATGCATCAGTAACAAATTCATCTGCATCCAGAAAGAGTACCCAATTATTTTTAATGGGAAGATTCATTAGTGCCCAATTTCTTTTCTTAGGGAACCTACCATTCCACGTAAATTCAACGTAATTAAATCTATACTCAATTGTTAACTCTTTAGTTTTATCTTTGCTATTAGAATCAACAACAAAAACTTCAGAAAAACATTTTAGCAGTGGTAAGGTATTTCTGAGATTAGACTCTTCATTTTTAGTTGGTACTATTACAGTAACAGGGATTTTTTCAAGATTCATAATTAAACTGGAGTATATTCATTTTGCTAAAGAGTATATCTTGTCGTAGAAGTCCATAGTATCATGATAGGTTTTATCCCAAGAGAACCTTGAAGCTTGCTCTAATCCTAATTCAATAACTTGGTTTCTATATTCTGAGTTTTCTAAATGTTTTATCTTTTCAATTATTTTACGAGCATCAATCTGTTGTAGCATAAGCCCTGCTTTTCCAGCTACTTCAGGTATTGAAGAAGTTGCGCTGCATATCACCGGACACCCCGCCTGCATGGCTTCTAAAACCGGGATACCGAAACCTTCATACTCTGATGGATATAACAAACAAAATGCATGATTGTAAAGAATATTCAAATCAGTATTTTCTACAATTTTTAGGTGAGTATATCTGTCACTGACCTTAGAATTCAGCAGTGCTTCTTCTTCGTTAGTTAAATCACCACCGCCGATTAGAACTAATTTATAATCGTGGAGTGCGGACAGACTATCAACAACTAATTTAAAATTTTTGTATCCACCGCGATAGCTGACAAACAGAATATATTTTTGAGTAATTAAATTTGATATGTAATCTGGAATTCTAACCGTATTTTTATTAAGTATAAAGTAACTCTGGTCCACGCCTAAATGGATAACTGCTATTTTATCCTCATCAACAGTTGGATACTGTCTTAATAAATCATTTTTCGTACTGTTGGAAATACAAATTATCCCATCAGCAATTGATATTGCTAAACCTTTTTGGAGGGAATGTATATTTTTTCTTACGCCTTTCTGGTAATGTTCATACATAAAGTCGTAAACTGTTATTACATTTTTAACTTTAGGATTTTTAGAGCAACGGTAATAACTTGAATGAAATATTAACTTACCCATATTGGGAAGTGATACTGGTAAATACCTGCTAAGTAAAACCGGAAATTTTTGATTAATTATTTTATTCCCATCTATTTCAAGCTTTGTCCTGCAGTGGTTAACCATTTTTCTTTTATTTTCAATTACCAAACAATCTTCATTGTTCTTTATCATCCTTTTTAGTATTTCCGACCAGTAAATTGAAATCCCGCCAATGTTTTGGAGATAAAAAACAATATTATCTAGGACAATTTTCAAATGATGAATTTCTCGTTTGGATGAAAGAACTAATTTTTAAAATACCATATGCAAAAAGAACTGGATAAAGAAACCCAGGACTCAAGTTTCTAAATGAAAGGAATAACCAAATTATGAACATTAGAATTATTCCAGTTTGATATATATCTTTAAAGAAATCTATCTTCTTTAATACATTATCAATCTGAGCACTTACAAAGCCAAATAAGCTGCCAATGAATGCAATGCCAATCCACCCCCAGCTCATGTAGTAGTAACCAATTATTCCTGGAAATGTATTACCTCCAATTGCGTAAATATCGACACCCCATCTATGCTGCGAATAATACCAAACAAGTTCAGGCAACGGTTTTGATTCCCAAATAAAGCGCGGAATTGGAGAAACTAAAAACTGTAATAAAACACTTTCATGAAAATAATCATGAGCTGCTGGCACAATTGAAAATGCAAGTAGTGTCTCAGAGAAGAAATCACTAGTACCACCTAAAGTTAACCAATTGCTAAAAATTAGAGATTGAAGATCGGTGCGTGAATAAACAAGCCTATACAATAGCTGAAATTGAAACAATAAGAAAGCTGAGAACATAATTACAAAAATCGTAACTAAAAATTTTAGCCTTCCAATTTTTGATTGCTTCAGAACTTCCCACTTTCTGATGATGAATAAAAAGATAAATGGGAATACTATCATCCCAAAAATTGAACGAGTACCTTGATCAAAATAGACAATTAAGGTGGCAAAGCTAGCAATTAATAGAAATATAACTTTTTTTCTTAAAGTTAATGAGTCGGTCAGTACTGAAATCCAAATAATTGTTAAAGAAGCATAAAATAAGCTGTTAATCAAATAAAGATATGCACTCTTTTCAGTACCTATATTACTTGTTGTAAGCCATGCTTTTTCAGCTGCTCTTCCTTCAAATATTGCTGAAAATATTTGCGTTACACTCCCTCCATCATAAATAAATGGTAGGAGACCAATTATAATTCCTGCTATTGAAATTCTTAAAATAGCGGGAACAGACAAAGTATTGGATCTACTGCTGCTGGCTTTTTCTGTACCTAAAAAAAGAGAGTAAGAGATGCGCCAAAATAAAATGAAAATTATAATACTGATTAATACGATAATTACCAGATTACTTTCTACATTTAAATTAATTTCATCAGATATAGGTTCCTCATTTGCAAGTATGTTTATGTTGGCTGGGATAATGTACCAGAAAAGAAACCCAATAATTACGAATACTTCGCCATAGTTTTTTTTAGCTGAGAGTCGTGACACACTTTTAATTAGTAGAAAACATCCAAGTATTAGTAAAAGGATGACCAGTGAAGCTGAGAAATATTCATTATCACTATTAAACAATATTATGAAAAATGAGAAAGATAAAAGCAAAAGAATAAATAAGCTTTCCCGGAAGTAATCCTCCCAGAAGTTTATTTTAAACATCTGACCCAACTATTTTTATAACGGCTGACTTAAAGTTTTCTTTAAATTTTTCAGAGGAATAATCATTTGCTGTAATCTCACGAATCCTATCTGACCTTCTTCTGCATTCTTGCGAATCCATAGCCTCGGCAGTTATAATTACTTTTTGGACACTCCGGACATCAAGATTTTCTATTAATATTCCAAATTCTTCAATATCAATATTTGCATATTCGCTAAGTATGGGAATTAGTCCGTACGCCATACATTCAATTACAGAACCAGGTTGACCCTCCGCACAGGTAGGGAGAATCACCCAATTGCATTTGTTGACAAGCTCAAAAAACTTGGTAGATCTCATTTTCACGAAGCCTTCAAAGTGAATATTTGGCTGATTGTGCAAATCATTAAAATAAATTCGTTCAAACTCGGGCTCGATCCATTGGCAAATATGTAGATGTGACTTTGATCCTCTGAATGCCTCAATTAACAAATCTAATCCTTTATGTATATTACCACGTCCACTGAAAAAAAGAAAATGATTCCGTCCAGAATTGTAATCCTTATTCAAATTGTTATAATTCTTAGCTGGAAAGTGGCCATTATTGATACATATAACATTTTTGAATTTTTTGTATGTATCTAATATTTTACTACTTCCTAAACAAATTATACCATTGGCGGAGGTGTTAGCAAATTCTTCATCATATTTTATATATCTATCTGGTGGTAATATATAACCGGTTCTAATTGTAAATTCATAGAAACGTTTAGCTTCATTTTGATTAAAAAATTTCCAATAAGGACCAGTTGAGAAATAAATACTCTTTTGAACAGACAATTTGTTTTCAATAAGATGTTGATAATTTTTTCCCCCGTGTCCAATAAAGAGATCATAATTATGTTTGGGCTGCCAATTAGAGTTCTCGAAATCAATTATATCAACCTTATAACCTAACTCGTTTAAAGCTTTTACAATATGGATTGCCATTCCTCGATTACTAAATAATATTTCCTCCCAAAACTTTTGAGGAAGCAAAAAGGGATGTACAAGATAGGAAAGCAGAGCACGCTTATCACATTTATTAATACAAAACTTATCAAACGAAGAAATTGATTTACGCCTAGTAATTATTGATTTAATATTTCTAAGAAATTCATACATACGATTTCGAGTAAATGTTTTAGCGATTAATTAAAATCACAGATTTTTTGTTAGGATTTCTATTATATATTTATTTCACTCCAATAAAGTATTTATCATGTCTCCAAGGCTGGCCGTATAGCCCGTGTAGTTCACATTCAAAAATTTTTTTAAACCTCGACAAAAATTGATTCATATAATTAAAAGTTAATTTGATTGGGTGTCCTGCATCATAGATCTCATAAACCATCTTCTTTACATCATTTTCAAAATAGTATACATCAGAAAAAACAAAAACACTGCCACAGGTCATTATGCTCAATATTTTTTCAAATATAATTGTTATATCATAGCAATGTTCAAGTACATTAATCATAACTACAAGATCAAATACTTCGTTAGTTTCTAATTCTTCTATCGGAATAGCATGTAGTACAGTTTTGAATTTATCAAGTTGTCCAGTACTATATTGACAATTAGGATGCTTTAAATAATCATTTAAAAGTGGATCAAGAAGATGAATTTCTTTCAAATTTGGAAGCTGGGAGAGCAAAGTTCTCATATTAGTAAATGGACCACAACCTAATTCGATAACCTTGTTTATTTTATTTTCTTTTTGATATTCTTTTAACGAATTAAACGAATCAAAACGTTTAAAATGTTCGTAATTTCTGTCATCTGCGGATTTTAATCCAAGCTCCATCCAAGTCTTACGTTCGTAACTTTGAGCATCATTCCATCTTTCTCTATCAACTTTCAAAATAGCATCGTCTTGAATATAAGCAGAATCATTTTTGCTTATAATTAATGATTTGGCGCGTGAACCTTTAATTACTTTAACATTTTTATCAATAAATAATTTTTTCATACTTAAATAGAATATTAATTAACAAAAATTACTAGTTGGGATTAAGATTAAATGAATATCTAAAAATACTTGTAAAATTGGCTACTTCTTTAGAAGTAATTAGTCCTTCCGATTTACAAATCTTCTAAAAATAAACACACTTAAAGGTAATTGAATCAACAGAAGCACTAATAAATATTCTGTGATTAACCCGAGTACGCCAAACTTTTTTGCAATGAAAGGCGCTAACGCTAATACGATTATATTGCTTGCTGCATAAATGTATATTAAGGGTTCCTTTTTGTGGGCTCTGAAATACGTAGAAAAGCCAACTAGCAGCGTATTAATAATTACTGAAATTGCCATCAGGGCAAGTAATTCTATCGGTAATATTCTTACTGCTAAATCATGGTAATATATATCAAGTATATAAACACTGAGCAACATAAAGATAACTCCAACAATAGCGAATTGAAGAGCCCGTAATAAAGATTTCCGGAATTCAGATTGTAAGATGGTTCTTTCATTATTTGCAACTAAAATTCCGAATCGTGGTGCATTTACAATTAACCAATTTGAAGAAATAGCTAAGATTATATTAAGTAGGGTAAGACTCATACCCATTTGTCCAGCTGCAATTGGTCCAGAGTATTTAAATAAAATTAGAACAAATGCTTGAAGGGAATAAACAACAGTGAAAGTGCTTAGAGCAATCCTCCATTGTAGAGACCACACTTCCCTTGATTGTGGAATATTTATCTTGAATCTATAATTTTTAAGTACAAAGAATATAATTTTCCCGAATTTAATTAGAATGAATAATAAGCCAACCAAAACAAGACTAATCGAAATTAATGTGTAGGTGTAAAGTAAAGCACCAAAAAGAATAGCTAAAATAGCTACAATTCCACTAGTCGATTGTTGCAAAAATCTAAAAAACCAATAATCCTTTACTTGGTTGCAACCTTGTATTAAATAGAAAAAAGGCATTAACAAAGTATTGAAACCAGTAATTATGCATAAAAGAATCCACGGCCATATCCAATTCACATTAACTTCATGGCCGGAAGAATTAAAAAAGACATAACCTAATGGCGTAATTACAAAAAAAATAATTAATGATGTGGCAGCATACCAGGTTATATTTAAATTTATAATATCAGTAATGGGTCTAAAATTAGATTTGCTAATATTCGAATAACTAAAACTTTGGATATTAAGTTTTCCCCACTCATTACTTATAAACTGAATTGTTGCTTGCCCCATACCAAATTCTAATAATGTTTGTAAAATCATTAAGCTGCCAAAAGTATAATGATAACCTTGGATTTCTTTAGAAAAATGATGCGCAATAAAATAAACTGTTAATGTTCCTAATATTAGTGCAACAATATTAGTAGCAATTGAATACATTATAGCTCTATTGCCAGTTAAACCTCCTTTTAAATGTGGAAGATAATTCATCTAACTAGAAAAATTATTTTTAGCTAATAACATTAATAAATAAAATATAGGCAAGTGAATACTTCCAACCCCAGACCACCAGCCTTCGAATTGTGCGTGAACTAATAACGCAGCCAAACTGGAGAAAATAATCGATGATGTAATAAAGTCATAGGACACTAATACTGATTTATTTTTATAACTTGCTAAACCGAATAACGATTTACGATAATTGAAAAAATTTCGGATTAAAACTCCTATTGGCAATATGAATAGAATCAAACCTAACCAGCCTGTTTCTTCCAAAAGAGCAAAAACAGAATTTCCTTTTTCTCTTACATACCTTCCTTTTTCATAATAACTGCCGGTCAGTTCAGGTGTTTTGATGCCGGGGACACTCATTCCATAACCAATTCCAAATAATCCACCCGCTTTAATTGCCTCTATTGAGGGCTGCCATAGTACAATCCTTCTGCTTAAAATATCTCCACCATCCTTGCTTAAAATTCTCATAACTGAGGAATTAAATGGTTCGAATGCCATAAACATAAAAATTAGTACTATTCCAATTAATGCGATTGAGTATAAAACTTTATAGGCTTGCAAGGAGAATGCAAAAACTATTATTCCTGCAATTAAAGCAAGAATTGATGCTCGTGAATATGTAATTACTATTAAGAATATGTTAACTATAAGTAATGAATATATAATCCCTTTCTTACCAAAAAGTGTATTAACAAAATTTTTGACCCCTCTGTGCTCAAAACTTTTAATTTGATGATAAGTGAACAATAAATAAAAAACACCGGGGAGAGTTAAAAGAATTGCCGCAGCCAAAGTGTTTTGGTGTCCGGCAAAACCCAAAAAACCAATCCCGCTTCCGCCAGTCCATCTGTTATCTGGTATGCCAGAAATCAGCGAAAACAATGAGATGATTACAATCATGATATTCGCAGGTAATAAAAAGTCAAGTCCTTTTTGAGGATAGTATTTATTGTTAACAGAAGTGACAGACAATAATCCCAAGCATATTAAAAGCAGATATGCGGATCTTGCTAAAGTAATGGTGGGGAAAATGGACCACAAACTAGTAATCAGACAGTAGATAGGAAAAGCAAAAATAAACATTACCCGAAGAGAGAGTATTTCTTTTAAGCGAAAAAGAATAATGCCTAAGCTTATGAAAATTGATAATAAAAGCGGGAAAATAAAGTAAAATAGGTTTAAAGATGGGAAAGCTCTGGAAATAATTAAAACTACAATTATTGGTAATATATTATAACTAAACTTACCTGCATTTTTTAAAATGAAGCTAACGAATTTATTCAAGACTTTAATCAAGTTTATTTGGATAAAATCTTTATGATCATTCAATGATAACTAGAAAAAGATTTCACATCGATGGTAGTATTTTGCGGCTGGATTTTAAACTATTGCAGCTCAATAAAAAGTAAAAATATTTCTATGCTGGATTGTTTGCAATAAGTTTTTCCCCCCTAATTAACCGAAAGTAGTGTTTAAGCCTTGGTTGAAAAATGTAGAAAAGACCGCTTAAAATAATTGAAAAAAACATTACTGTAATGAAGTTATTCACTCTCTTAGGGCCTGCTTTATAAATTGGATCTTCAGCTAATTCTTTAATATTAACAACAGGCGTCTCACGTATCTCATCGACCTTTGCAATTTCGAGCTGCTTAGTAAGTTCAATATAAACTGTATTCAATATTTCTACTTCACGCATCAGTCTGCCCTGTTCAAGAAGCAATGAAGGAGATTGAATAACAACTCTGTTTTGCTCCCGAAATTGTTTCATTTTCTCTTCAGCAATAGTTAACGAGTCCTTTACTTGTGCTGTTCTTTTTTCTAAATAAAACCTCTGTTCAACAGCAAAAGTTTTTCTTTTAGTTCTTACATATTGATCAAGAGCTTCAATTATTCTATTAGCTAGTTCAGCCGAAAGTTTTGGTTCAGGCATTGTTACAGTAACTGTTAAAATCTTAGTTAGCCTGTCTACATTAGATTTGATGACCTGCCTAGAAAGAATATTATACACTTCAAGAAAATTTTTGCGCACATTATTTTCACTAGAATCATCATCTAAAAAATACTGTACAAGATTAACAGGCTTATTAAATTTTTTAGTTTGATAATTTGCGTAAATGACAGTGCTAAGCACCGTTTCGCTAGTTAATAAATTTTGATAAATCTCTGCAGGTGCACTCTCTCCTACTCGCACACCGGCAAGTGAAGCTAATTGCGTTAGACCACTGAGTGTTGTTGTTTTACTTCCAAACTCAGGTAAAATTGTAACTGTGCTTTCGTAGTATGGCTTTGCTATTAAATATAGATAGATAATCGTAATAGCTGCAACTATTCCGTTTACAATCAGCAGCTTTTTCCGCAATTCCCAGAGCCGCCGAGCTCCGGGTCTAATTTTTTCGACTAAATTTTTGAACCAATCTTCAAACTTTTGAGGTTGTTGACTATCTTTTTTTGGGTCTTGTTCAGCCATTAGTTTATTTTAATTTTAGTTTGATAATACGTTAAAGCTGCTTGGATAAAACCCAAACAGTAACTGCACTAGCAAGAATACCAAATACATCTAGAACAGTTTTACCAATATCAAAAACACTTTCATTTTCTTTAGGCGGCGCTTCTTTAGTTACTATTATAATCGAGCCGTCGTACACAGTTGGATTGCCGGAGAATAAACCGAAATTAACTCTATTCGATTAACCGTTAGCTTTGCGATAAATAACGTAATTAGCACTGTCTGTTACTCCGCCAGCATTTTCTATATAGTCTTTAACACTTAAACCATCTATGTATCTGTATAAACCGGGATTGTTCACTTCCCCATCAACTACAACTGTATTTGGTTTGCGGGGTATAAATATTTTATCACCATTCTGCAAAAAAACATTTTCACTTTCATCGCCCTCAATAAAAAGAGCTTCAACATCAACTACAAGCTTTTTACCTCCTCTGTTAAATTGAGTTCCGAATAAAAATGCTTCAGATGTAGAACCTCCTGCTTTTAAAATTAAATCGGATAAAGTTTCATTCTTGGATTCTAAAACATATGTACCCGGTTTGTTTACTTCCCCGGTAATGTTAACAATTCGCTGTTCCTGATAATTTGGATTTTTACGAACAACAACTACATCCTTATGCTGAAGCATGAATGTATTGGAATTAATGTTCGTGGTATCCACTTGTACAACTTCATTTTCACTGCTCTTAAAAAATGAATGGGCCATAGGAATAACAAACGACTCGCTTATCTTCTCTCCTTCATATCCGCTTGGCTTTACACGATTAACGTATACTTCACTTCTCAGCGATCTCTCATTAAATCCTCCGGCTTGAAGAATAAGATCCATCGGAGTCATGTTAGAGCTTAATGGATACTCACCAGGTCTTCTTACCTCTCCCTCAATACGAACCATTTTATCAAGCACACGTTCAACATCACCTTTATATATGTAAATCTTATCTCCCGGTTCAAGATCAATATTCACCGATTTTTCACGTAAGAGTTTTTCTAAATTAAATGGAATAATTCGTGTAGAAAGTCCGTCGGGATTATAACGTATAATATCACCTCTAAGTGTAAAAGCTTTTCCTCTAAATACAGGGTCTTGCAATCCACCCGCTCTAAAAACAACATCATACAAAGTTAAACTGTCGGCAAAAGGAAGGGTAACCGGATATTTAACATATCCTGAGATTGAAACGGTTCTCTTCTCAACCAAATCATAAATGGAATAAATCTTAACTGAATCTCTGGGATGCAATTCAATATTATTATTTGGGTCACCATCTAAAGCTTTAGCAAGATCAACTGATATAAATTGAAATGTTTCATCAGGCCGGGTTCTTATAATATCGGCTTTGCTGAAATATGCGTCTGGTGTTACACCTTCGGCTTCATAAATGAGATCTGAAAGTCTTCTTACTTTACTTACCTGATAGCTGCCCGGACGAAGAACCGCACCCTCAATTGTAACATAATTAATATATTTTTCTGAAATAGGATAAACTGAAATCTTATCACCATCGGATAAAGAAAAATCTGATGCAGTTGAACGCAGCAAATCAGTTAAATCAACATCAATAAGTTCGCGTTCAAGTTCGAATTTCTTTCTCTGTTCAAATGGTTTTATCCTAGATATCTGCACCCGGCCGATATAAGCAGTTGATTTTAATCCGCCTGCATAATCAAAAAGCTTCTTTAAATTTTCACCATCCTTCAATTCATATACTGCCGGACGAAGTACTTCACCATTTATTGAGATGGTTTTTCCTCTTGGGGGAATGAAAACCATATCGTTATTTTGAAGACGAACATCTCCAATAAGCTGACCTTTAAGCAAATAATCATATAGATCAACCTTAGTAATAACTTTATTATTCCTAACTACTCGTATTTCACGCATACTTCCCGAGGTTAAAGGACCGCCTATGCTGTAAAGCGCATTAAATACATTAGCAAAGCTGCTTATAGTGTAGCCTCCCGGCTTAGCGACCTCGCCCATCACAAATATTTTAATTGGTCTTAGCTTTGCCAATGATATATCAAGAAATACACTTGGAGGATTAGCTGTTAGTCCCTCATAAAAACGGGAAAGGTAACTTGTCATTTTATTCTTTAATTCGGAGTAAGGAACACCAGAAACAAACATTTGGCCTGCAGTGGGAATAAACACAGTACCTTGATTATCAACATTCAACTCGTATTGTAATTCAACTGCACCCCAAAGGTAAAGGCGCAGAACATCGCCGGGTCCAATCAAATAGCCCGGATCTACAGGCCCAACTGATGCAGGTTCAAATGCGGTTGGTATCTTCTCAAAAAGACTGTAGCCAAAGTACTCAAGTTCTTCTTTATCTTTAGTTCTGGTTGTTGAAACCGAGTCAATGACCTGTTGTTCAATTAAAGGTTTTTCAGTTTCTTCAACCAAAGGTTCCTCAATGAATTGCTCCTGCTGAGGTGGTTGCGTTTGGATTTCACGTCCGCCCATAAGATACATTTGAATGAACTTATCATAATCGACACCGTACTGCTTAGCTAAAGCTCTGGCATCGCTCTCTGTCATATGTTTTTCTTTAAGAACCTTTTGAACATCGGCTGCATCCTTAATTCCTTCATCCTCAAGGCGCTTTTTAATCATCTCCTCTTTTTGTGAATAGAGCTGAAGTGTAAATATTGAAATTAAAAATAAAACGATTGAGAGTTTTTTCATTTTATTGTTTCTTTTTGTTTTCAAAATCAGTGTAAATAATTCGTTTACATGTTAACAGAGTTCTAATTTGATACAGCTTCGCCATGTTAATCACATGTTTGAATGAGATTGCTGCTGATTGCATCTTAAAAAATGTGCGTAAGTAAATTAAGAAAAAGAAATTAAACTTTCCTGATATCAAACTTGGTAATTTTTGAATGCAGATTTAACTAATTAATAATGATTAGAATTATCTGTGTAAATCATAACTCATCTTAAAAATCAGCGTTCTATTGTGTTTCATCCTCCACACGAAGAATGCATTTAATAAAAAAAAATTATAAATTAGTTTTGAGTTTTGATTATTATTGGGGCAAATTCAAAATGCATCTCAAACTAATTAGCTTGGGGACTTGCAGTGCTTGTACTCATTACTGTCAATTTCATACTTCTAAGCTCGGATTATTATTCGGTTGTCAAAATTACCATTATGGGACACTAATATGTGAAAATTACCGATTCTTTGAGGGTGAGTGTCTCACATTTTGAGGCATAGTATTTGAAAAAGTATATCAGTTAAGAATTCTCTTATGAGCTGTCGTCATTATTATAGTAACACTTTGAAAAGAAATAAGCTTTATAACCGTGCTTCTTGAGTGTTTATAAAGTTAGAATTTGACTGCTTTTTAAGAGAAATAATCTCAATCAATAAATAGAGATTGTAAAGGAGTAGATTCGTCTAAAATTATTTTATTGGGAGAAGTTTTCCGAGGCGGGATTTGTTTACATATATATTTAACCATGTGGTTAATATTGTAAAGAACTCCCACCTCTTAATTCCCTCCATTGTGATTGACGTGGCGAAGCTGTGTTCATCTGTTCACAAGCTGGCTGATTGATTGAATTCACTTCTCTATCTTTAACTATATAACATTAATATACTGCTTAACGTGGAATATAATTTGCTTAAATACATCTTAGTTTTACAATTCGTACCTTATAAACAAGTGACAAAGAACTTCATCAGACATTATAAGTCAGAAAAAGGCTGCCGCTTTTGCAAGAAATGAATTTAAAAAGCATACTTCTGATTTGTATGTGATGTAAGTATATTTCATTAATAAATTTAATAATTGAAGATAAAGAGAAAAGCATGCAGTCAAAAATATTTTTAAGCATACTATTCATAATGGTCTTGTTCAATTCTTTAACTGCTCAAGAAGATATACAAATTGGCGGCGAAAGAAATTTAAGGCAATCCCAAAGCGGTTTTTTTGATTTCTCAGATCCTGAAGGAATAAATATTAAAGTGCAGATATGGGGTTATGTAAAGTATCCGGGATACTATGTTGTACCTGCGAAACATTCCATCAATGATTTGATATCACTTGCCGGCGGGCCAACTCAAGATGCATTGATGGAAGATATAAGAATAATGAGAATGAATGCCGACTCCAGCGTTACTCTCAGCAAGTATAACTACAATTCTCTTCTTTGGGAGGAAAACATTGAAGAATCGGTTTACTTTCCAAGATTAACCGCCGGTGATATGATACTGGTACCAGGTGAACCCCGATATTTTGCCAGGCAGGATGTAAGTTTTTATCTGTCTGTGTTAACTGCACTTGCTTCCACAACTGCTCTAATTATAAGTATAACCAAATAGAAAACACAAATGAACAATAATAATACAAACGAATTTGAATTTGACGAACTAGAAGGCAAAAACTTAAAAGATTATTTTAATCTTATAAGAAAACACCTCTATTCTTTTCTCGCAATTCTAATAATATCACTTATCGCTGCAGTTTATTATGTAATGCAGCTGCCAGATATTTACGTTTCGGAAACCACAGTTAAAATTTCGAAAGGCGGCGGAAGTATTCTGCAAACTGAACCTCTGCTTGGCTTGGGTGATATGGGCAATGACAGAATGATAAACAATGAAATTGAAATTTTAAAAAGCAACGACCTCCGTAAAATTGTTGCAACTGCATTAACTGACTCTTTCAATGCCGCAGCTAACAAAGATGAATTTAAGTCTATTTATGTTTCCGAGTATGGCGATAAGAACAAATACCTCTTGGGAATTAAAGCCATTGAGAAGCTTTTAGGTGATGCAGTTCAGATTGAACAGAAACGAGGATTAGATGTTATAGTAATTTCTGCAGAATCTCCTTCTCCAACCGAAGCCGCTTTAATTGCAGCAGTATATGCAAAAGTTTACCGCACTTACAACCTTGAAATTAATCGTGAGCAGCTAAGCTACATACGTAATTTCCTCGATCAGCAGAGAAATGAAAAGAAAGCTGAATTGAGCCAAGCAGAAGATACGCTTCGAGCATTTCAGGAAAAAGGCGGTATTATAGCTCTCGATGAGCAGGCGCAGAATTTAATTCAGCAATTATCACAGTTTGAAGCACAGATGAATGCAGCAAAGATTGAGCTTGTTGCTTCCGAAGGTGTACTTGCAAAATACAAAGAGGAATTATCCAAGCAGGACCCAAAACTTGCCGATTATCTTGAAAGCATAACATCTGAGACATACATAACAGCATTGCAAAATCAAATTGCTGAACTGCAGCTAAATAAAGATATCGCATTGGCAAAAGTTGAATCCGGAATTGACATCTCCAAAAAAATTGAAGAATACGATTCGAAGATTGCCGATCTTAAGCAAAAGCTGGATGAGAAGATTAAGGTAATGAAATCTGGTATTCTTGCCAGCAGCCCCGAAGCTGTTAGAGGAATCTCTCAAAAAATAATTGAAGCGGAAGTACAAAACCAATCACTTCGCAGTACAGTTGGAAGTTTATCTTCGGTGGTAAGTGAGTACGAAGAAAAATTTAACCGTCTGCCTAAAACTACTCTCCAGTTAGCCAGATTTAAGCGAACGCGTGAATCAACCGAGAAACTTTTTACCTTGATCGAGGAGAAATATCAAGAAGCAGTAATTAATGAACAATCACAAGCAGGCAATGTGCTTATAATTGATAACGCACGGGTACCCGATATGCCCTCTAAACCAAACAGAAAACTGATGCTGCTGGCGGGATTGTTAATTGCGTTTGGCGCCGCTTTTGGTTTTGTTCTGCTTAGGGATTATTTCGATTACAAAGTTAATACACCGGAAGATATTGAAAGAAAGAATGTTACTGCTCTCGCTTGGATACCAAAAGTTGATCATCTTACAACTTCTAATGTAAATGGAAGAGATTTTATAATTGAGAATGATCCAAAATCCATTCCAAGCGAATCAATTCGTGCATTAAGAACCAGAGTTCAGTTTTCAAAACTGCGAAGAGATCAACTGAAAACAATTTTGATTACTTCCCCAGCACCCCAGGAAGGCAAAAGCACCATAGCAATAAATCTTGCAGGAAGTTTTGCTCACAGCAATAGAAAAACCTTGCTTATAGATGCTGATCTTAGAAAACCCAGATTGCATAATGTTTTTAAGCGTGATAAGGAACCCGGATTGATTAACTTCCTTTATGGCGAAGTTCCTTTTGAAAAAGTTGTTACTGAAACAACTACCAAAAATCTTTACTTAGTCACTGCTGGTTCAATTGTTGGAAATCCATCAGAAGTACTAGATTCAGATTACATGGATAATATGATTAAAAAGGTTCGTGAGGAATATGATTATGTTATAATCGACTCACCTCCAATAGTTGCTGTTACTGATGCTGAAATTTTATCACGAAAAGTTGACGGTACTATACTGGTTGTATCTTCTGGTAAAACTGAAAAGAATCTGCTTGATTTGGGACTTAAGTTAATTAAGAGCGACAATTCATTCCTCATCGGTGTTGTGCTGAATAATTTTAGCCAAAAAACCGGTTATGGTAGCTATTACAAATATTATTACTATTACTCCGCAGACGGCAAAAAGAAAAAATCCAAGCAGAAAAAAGAGGATAGATTAGCTTAGGATTAGCACAATAGAACATTGATTCAGATTGAAACTGAAAACTCCACAGATTAATTAAGGTTCTTTAAGATCTATGCAAATTTATCTGACGGAGTGAATTCATGGTAATCATAAATATCTGCGTTCTCATCTTCTCTAAATGAATGATAATTTAAAATATTCAGATTTAACCGATAAAATCATTCTTGCTTTTTGTACAGTTTACAATAGACTGGGTTACGGCTTTCTCAAAAAGGTTTATGAGAATGCATTTTTGTCTGAGGACTTGTGTGAGGAACATGAATGTCAGCTTGTAAATTATTTAAAAGCTGCTGAAATTGAATTGGGTATATTATTTAACTAAGATAAAAGCACATTAGAACGCTGATTATTATGATCCATTAAGATTAATTAAGATCAGCGCAAATCACAAAAATCATAATGATCTGTGTTCTATTAACTCTAAAGGAATTACATGAAAAGATTTGGTATAACAGGCGTAGCGGGTTACATTGCTCCCCGCCATTTAAAAGCAATTAAAGAAACAGGCAACATCCTTATCGCTGCAACCGATCCGCACGATTCGGTTGGCATCCTGGATCAATTCTTCCCAGATGCTGCATTCTTCACCGAGATTGAAAGATTCGACAGGCATATTGATAAGCTTCGCAGAAAAGGTGAAGGTATTGATTACTTATCCATCTGCTCACCCAATAACCTGCACGATGCGCATATGCGGTTAGCTCTGCGGAATGAAGCAAATGCAATATGCGAAAAACCATTGGTTCTCAACCCATATAATCTCGATCAACTGGAAGCGCTTGAGCAGGAATATGGTAAAAAAATATACACAGTACTTCAACTGCGTGTCCACCCTTCCCTAACCTCTCTCAAAAATAAAATTGACAGCGAAAAGAAATCCCGAAGGTATAAAGTAGATTTAAGCTACATCACCTCACGGGGTAAATGGTATGATTACTCATGGAAAGGTGATGTACAAAAATCCGGCGGAGTTGCAACAAATATCGGAATTCACTTTTTCGATTTGCTGATGTGGCTGTTTGGAAAGCCGAAAAGCTCCAAGACTTTATTAACAGCACCAGATAAAATGAAAGGTGAAATTGAGCTTGAGAATGCCGATGTAAATTGGTTTTTATCCATTGATAGAAATGATCTTCCTGAGCATGTAAAGAAGAACGGAAAGGCAACGTACCGATCAATTAAAATAGACGGCACTGAGATTGAGTTTACCGAAGGATTTACTGATCTCCATACCGAAGTGTACCGCCGAGCACTTGCAGGCAATGGATTTACGATTGCTGACGCACGCCCATCAATCGAGTTTGTGTACGGATTGAGAAATAAATAGGACACAAATTCGGGCTGAGACTGACAGATTCAAAGATTGATTAAGATTTGTTAAGATATCACTTTCAACATTGTCATGCTACGTAATATCATGCTGAGCAATGTCATTCTGAGCAATGTCATGCTGAGCAATGTCATTCTGAGCAATGTCATTCTGAGCTTGTCGAAGAATGTCGAAGCACAGTCAATAAAAGATCATAAATAACCTGTCCGCCTTTGGTGGATCAGCGTTCTATAAA
>JACAFC010000103.1 GCA_013388515.1 Ignavibacteriaceae bacterium
GCCGAGTCCGTTGTACACATAATGGCTACTAGCATGGCATTATTTAGTATTATTCTCAGCCATAAACCTCCTGATGAATCACATCCCTATGGACACAACAAGATTGAGTATTTTTCTGCCGGGATAGAAGGGTTTTTAATTTTTACTGCGGCAATTGTTATAATATATTCAGCAATTAATGATATTATTTTTGGTTCTCAGCTCAAGCAGTTAGATATTGGTGCATTAATAATTTTTATTGCCGCAATAATTAATCTTTACCTTGGCTACTATCTTATTCGTATCGGCAAAAAGACTAATTCAATAACATTAATCGCCGATGGCAAGCATGTGCTTACGGATTCCTACACAAGTGCAGGTGTTATTATTGGCGTGCTGCTGGTTATTATTACCGGTTATACACTTTTGGATCCACTTTTTGCAATAGCGGTTGCCATAAACATACTCTATACAGGTTTTGTTCTCATTCGCGAATCCATAGGCGGATTGATGAATGAATCAAATTTTCAAGTTGTTAAAAAATTAGCTGATGTACTTTCGGAGAATAAAAAAAATTATTGGATCGATATTCACGAACTTAGATACTGGCAGTCTGGTGATAGAATTTTTCTTGACTTTCATCTCATATTACCTCACTATTTCACTATACAACAAAGTCATACAGAAGAAAATAAAATAGAAAAACTAATTCAGGTTGAATTTCCTAATTCGCAAATTAAAATTCATTTTGATTACTGTATCTCAGAATTGTGTAAGTTTTGTTCATATGATGAATGCAAGGTGAGAATGTTTACGAAGGAAATAGATTTTAAGTGGGATGCAAAAAAAATGGCAGGTGTACCTATTTATCAAACAGATAAATATTTATTGGGAAATAGGTAACTCATCATCTTTAACTTTTCTAAGCACCCATATGCCTATTAAAAAGAAAAACCCGATCGAAATGATTGCAAGCCTCTGGCTTTTTGTAATGTAACTGATCAATCCAAATACAAGCGGACCAACAATTGCTGAACTTTTTCCAAAGAAGGAATAAAAACCAAAAAATTCCGTTTTTCTATCCTGAGGTGTTAACTTCGACATTAAGCTTCTGCTAGTAGATTGACTAGAACCCATTGCTGCACCAGCAAGCAGGCCTACAATGTAAAACCCATTTTTATCAGTAATAAAATATGCCAGAACAATTGTAATCAACCAGATGATTAGTGAAATAATAATAGTCTTTTTTTGACCAATCGAGTCTGCAAGAATACCGAGTAAAATAGAACCGATAATAGCGGTGGTTTGAACTGTTAAGAAGAAAATCAATAATTCTGAAGAATTAAATCCTAAAGTGGTGCTTGCATAGTTACCTGAGAAAAATATTACTGTATTTACACCCTCTATATAAAAGAAATAAGCAATCAAAAAAAACATTAGATTCTTGTAATTTTTTAAATGTGAAATAGTTGACCAAACCCTTTGTACTCCAATCCGGAAGTACGAATCAGTCCTTTCTACTATGGTTCTTCTTTCCTTCAAAAAGAAAAAAATTGGGAGTGCAAATACTAAAAAGAAGACTGAAGTTACCGGAAAAGTTTCTTTTATAAGTTCATTACTTATAAGCGGATAAATTATTGCTAATGTTGCCAAAGAGCCTAAATACCCCATAGCAAAACCATAACCGCTAACTCGTCCAAAATTTTTCGGTTGAGTAATTTCCGGAAGAAAGGCATCATAAAAAACTAATCCAGCTTCGAAACCAATATTTCCAAGTACAAATAAAATTATTCCCCATAAAATCATCCCCTCCCTCACAAAATACAGCATACTTGTACTAAAGATGCAAAGTAAAGTAAAAAATAACAGGAATCGTTTTTTGCCGGTTGAATAATCTGCAATTGCACCTAAAATTGGCGCTATAAATGCTGTAACAAACATTGCTATACTAGTACTAATACTCCAGTAAAGATCTCCTATTGGAAGATTTTGGGCTACAGTTTTCTTAAAATAAACAGCATAAACAAAAGTTACTACAACAATTGAGAATGACGTATTCGCAAAATCGTATAACGACCAAATGAAAATACGACTTCTGTCTTTCATCTTATTTTTTCTTTTCAGGTTTAGGAAGTGATTCCTCCAAAAGTCCCCTGCCCTGTTTATTTAGTTTCTGGTTCTTTTTAAGATCATCAAGAATTGCATCTAGTATACCATTTATGAATTTGCCGCTGCTGGCAGTGCTGTATAATTTAGCAATCTCAATGCACTCATTAATTGAGACTTTAGGAGGTATGTCAGGAAAGTAAGTTATTTCACATACGCCAATTCTTAATAAAATTCTGTCAATCAGTGCAATTCGACTTATATCCCAGTTATCAACTTTGCTTTTAATTATTTCGTCTAATTGAGATTTATTCGCCAGCACTTGATTAATTAAACTCCTGGCAAATATCTTATCCGTATCTTCCGGAATTTCAGATAAAATTTCATTTTTCATAAATTCATCATTAGTCGGATTCATTTCATACGCAAACAAATACTGCAATACTTTTTCACGAATTGCTCTTCTTTTAAAAATTTGTGACATATTTTTCAGCTTATTCTATTTTACTAAAAACTAATTTTATAATGCAAATAACCAAAACAACAATATTGCAATGCACTCCCTCAATTGGTAAAAAATAATATTCACCGTTTTCAAATTCAAACTTGTAGGTGCCATAACTACTTCGATATTGTAAAAGCGGCATATCTCTTTCACACGTTTAATATGATACATATCTGAAATAATCACGATTGAATTTAGATCCTTGCTGCCTGAAATATTGTTTTTTATAAACCTTACTTGTTCAATGGTTGATGTTGTTTTTTTCTCAATCCAAACATCTGATTTCTTAACGTCTTTCTTTAAGATGTAGTTTAAGGATACTTCTGCTTCACTTAGCTCACCAGGTGCGTTACCCCCGGTCAATTGAATTTTTGAAATTTGTTTTTGCTTGTATAATTCTGCTGCTTTATCTACACGGTTGGCTAAACTTGGGCTTGGTTTGTTATCCGACCATACTGCTGCACCAAGCACAACTCCTACACTTTTTTTCCCTACAATAATTCTTGGCAAGTATTTTGTCGATGGTTTTATGTTAATAAACACAAGTGCAAAAAAGAATAACCCGGCTAATACAAAAACACTATTTACAAAGGTGCGAAAGTATAATAGTCTGTCCTTCTTAAAAATTTTTTGCCATAAGAACAACATCAAATAAATCTGTGTAAATTGAAATATACTAAATGCAGTGATTATTAAAACTTGTGTGAAAGATAGACTTAAGAGATAATATTCTTTGGTTGGAATATCTAGTAAGTTAATAAGCACAGCAAGTATCAATGATAAATAAAGAATGACTACTAAAACTAGTACAAATCCAAATTGAATGCTGTTCTTTTTAATGTGGTTTAAAACTAATCCGAGGATTATTAGAGCGGAGAAAGAAAGATTAAGGATGTTACCAATCTGCTCAATTCTAAAATCTGTGAGTGATAATTTGTGAGAAGAATATTTTAAATGATACAAAAAGAAGAGATTTATCACTACTACTAGTGATAAAATTACAATATTCGCTATAGTCAGTTTTTTTTGTTTCATTTAAAGAACTTTGCTCTTTTTCAGCTGCCTCAAAATTTTGTTTCATGCTGAAAATCATTGAGAAGGTGAATTCCGTGAAATAAAAACACAAAACAAATTTAAAGAAATTGGATTTGGGGGACAAATGTTTTAACCACTTATCATTTTTTAGAAAACTAATACTGGAAGCCTATTATCATATAAGAAAATAGGAAGTTGTTCTTGAAATCAGGTTGTGGTTTAAAGTGCAAGTCAGCGGTTATGCAGGCAGTTCTTCACGTTTAAATAATTTTAGAAATACTATTTTGAAAAATACGACTCCTAAAATTGCCCCAAGGATGTCTGCTGTTAAATCAATTAACTCACAACTTCTGCCAGGAATAATTAATTGATGAAGCTCATCTAGCAGCCCGTAGAATGAGGCAATAATCAATGTAAACAAAAAAGCGTTTTTCCGAACGAGAGGTGATTTTTTTTGCAGTGATAACGCCAAATATAATAGAAATGACAACCCGAAGAATGCTGCAAAATGTTCTAACTTATCATTTACTCCCACCGAAGGTACAGATTGAGAAGGCAAGGAAGTAAGTATAAATAATAGTAACCAATAAAAAATTAACGGCAGATAAACTAACACTACTTTATTTCTTTCTAAATAATTAAACAATTGAATCACTCACATAACGAATAGATGATGGAAGATTGTTCATCACATCTGAGGCCGTAAATCCATATTCTGAGTAATTTTTAATCAGTAAATCGGCGGCTAAGCTATGAATATAAACTGATGCAATCAAGGTGCTTTTTATTTCCTGTGATTGAGCAAGAAGACCAGCAATCACTCCAGTTAACACATCACCTGTTCCAAATTTTGCCATCCCCGGATTACCAACAGTATTAATTAATGCTTTTCCATCCGGTAAAAAGATTATCGTAGGTGCGCCTTTTAATATTAAATATGAACCTGTTTTTCTTACGAAATTCTTTCCAGCTGATAGAATGTCTTTATGTAATTCTGCAAGTTCAATGCCAAGCAACCCGCAAAATTCACCATGATGCGGCGTTAAAATGCAGCCATCCAAGTTTAACTTTTTGTATTTTTTACCTCTTAGTGTATATAACGCATCTGCATCCAAAACTATCTTTTTGAATTTTCTTTCATTAAGAATTTTTGTCACAGCTTCTTGAGTTTCTTCAGCTCTTCCTAAACCCGGACCAATAGCTACAACATCAGCCCATTTTATTTTATCAGAAATTTCTTCAACTGCATCGGTATCCAAAAATTCTAATCCTCGATCGTCATATTCGTTTAGTACAATTTCGTTTGATTTTCGATGAACAAAATTCCGTACTGATTTAGGAAAACACAGAACCGATGCACCGGCTCCTACTTTCATGCTCGACTTTGCGGTTAGTAATGCTGCTCCCGAATATTTACCTGAACCAGCTATCGTAAGAACCTTTCCTGCAGAATATTTATGAATTGACTTTGCTTTTTGGGGCAGCCCAGCTTTTGCATCTCTTAACTCAATTAGGAATTCAGCAGATTTATTTTCTGGATAATAGGAAGGGCTGATACCGATACTTCCTTTTTTAATCTCGCCAGCAAATGTAAATCCATCACCAAAAAATAACCCCGGTTTTAATTCACCAAGAGTTACGGTTACATCTGAATTGAACATTAATTTTGAGTATCCCTTATCAGAATCTAATCCCGTTGGAATATCAATAGATAGCTTTACCGTTTGGAGTTTATTTGCTTGTTTTACAATAGATTGATAAGGTTCTTTTAGTTCCCCTTGGATGCCGCTTCCTAGCATTGCATCGACAATCATATAACAGCTTTTTAAGTGATTTAGACTCTTCAAACCTTCATACTTGAACATTTGTAGTGACTTAAACGAAGGCAGCATTTTGTTAAGTATTTGAAAATTAATTCTACAATCATTCGTCATCTCATCCTGTTCGAAAAGATAGATTACAACCACATTATAATTATGGTTAACAAAGTGCCTTGCTACCGCAAAACCATCTCCACCATTATTACCCTTACCGCAAATGAAACCTATCTTTCCAGATTTCCCCATCGATTTTAGTTTTTCTTCTGCATATTTGAAAATCTCTAATGCAGCATTTTCCATCAGCACAATGCTGGGTACTTTAAGTTTGCTTATTGCGAATTCATCCACAGAACGAATTGTTTTTGTGGAAAATAACGGTATCATGATTTTAATTTTCCTTAAGGTGGTTTTAGTTCAACGAACTAAATAAATGACGTAATTAGCTGCAAAATTGTTCCCGGAAATATACCAAGAAGCACAACTAATATTGAGGAAATAATTAGTGCGAGTAAACCGGTTCGGCTATCGTGTATGATTAATTCGGAATCAGCTTCCTTGAAATACATGAGCACTACAATTCTAATATAGAAGTAAACACTTATTGCGCTTGAGATAACTCCGAGTACAGCCAGCCAAGTTAGATCAGCTTTTATTGCTGAGATAAAAATGTAATACTTGCCAAAGAAGCCGGCAAACGGCGGAATACCAGCTAATGAAAACATGAATAAAGCTAACAGTGCTGCTAACAATGGTTTCCTTTTTGATAATCCAGCATACGATGAAATTGTTAGGTTTGATTCATTTTCACCTTCAATCATGGCAACAATCCCGAATGCACCAAGATTCATGAATGTATAAGTAGCTAAGTAGAATATTATTCCTGCTACTCCATATTCATTCCCTGAAGCTAACCCAATTGTTAAATATCCCGCATGTGATATTGATGAATAAGCAAGCATTCTTTTAATATCTTCTTGAGCTATCGCAACAATACTTCCAAAGAGCATCGATAATGTCGCAATCACAGACAAATAGGGGGTGAAAATATTCTGAGCAGAATTACTGAAGACAGCAATCAAAGTAATTAGAATAGAGCTGAATGCGGCGGCTTTTCCACCTGTAGAAAACAAACCCGCTACAGTTGTGGGTGAACCTTGATAAACATCTGGAACCCACATGTGGAATGGAAAAGCTGCAATCTTAAATGAAAATCCGATTAAGAATAATAACACTCCCACAATAAAAAGTAAGTTGTTTGTGAGAGGACTAAAATCGGCAGTAATTACATCAAGTGAAGTTGAACTTGCTGAGCCGTAAATTAATGCAATTCCATAAACAACAAATCCTGTTGCAAATGCACCGAGCAAAAAATATTTAAGGGAAGCTTCATTAGCGCTTAACTTTTTTCTGTTCAATCCCGCTAAAACATAAAATGAGATTGACATCAATTCTAATCCTAAAAAGATTACAAGCAGATCTTTCGCACCTGCCATCAACATCATTCCAAGCACGGATGACTGAAGTAAAATGTAATACTCTCCATAGTAAGTTCCGTACTTTTTAATGTAATCTATTGAAAGCAATGATACTAATGCTGCACCAATATTAAAAATGAAATAAAAGAAATGTGTATTTCCACCTACCGATAACATGTTGTGAAATACTACATCCCTTGGTTCAGAAATGGTAGCGATAGAAAATATTGCTGTAATTGTAAAGATTAATATTGAGAGCCAGGGCAGTATTTTTTCACTTTGTTTTGAATACATTTCAAAGACTAGCGAGACTAGAATTCCAAAACCGATAACAATCAGCGGAAGAATTAAGAATATTTCAGAAAAATCTATCATAAAAAATTTACTTAGTAATTTCTACAGGATTATAAACTTTCTCAACAACCTTTTTAGCTGATGCCTTAGATACATTTAAGAACGTACTAGGATAAATCCCAATCCAAACAATGAAAATGAAAATTGGAAGAAGTACTATCATTTCCCTCTTATTTATATCGGCAATACCGTTTAACTTTGGATTTGTAACTTCTCCAAATACTACCCGCTGGTACATCCACAAAAGATAAACCGCTGCAAAGATTACGCCCGAAGTCGCAAAAACAGTGTACCACCAATTATTCAGAATTGCAGATTTGAATGAACCGATGAGAATTAAAAACTCACCAACAAATCCATTAAGTCCAGGTAATCCAACAGAAGATAATGAAGCAAACATTAGAGCAAAAGAAAATACAGGGACTATTTTTGCGATGCCTCCGTATTCGGAAATTTCTCGTGTATGAGTTCTTTCGTAAATAACTCCAACTAAAAGGAATAAAGCTCCGGTTGATAAGCCGTGATTTATCATTTGAATTACAGCGCCTTGAACTGATTCAATTGTGACAGCAAATATTCCAAGAACAACAAATCCAAGATGCGCAACAGATGAATAAGCAACCAGCTTTTTAACATCCTTTTGAACCATTGCAACTAATGCACCATAAATAATTCCAATAATTGCCAGAACAGAGATGTATGGCGCGAAAGTAATTGCTGATTGAGGAAACAGAGGTAAGCAAAATCTAACTAATCCATAAGTTCCCATCTTAAGTAAAACACCAGCAAGAATAACACTGCCTGCTGTTGGTGCTTGAACGTGTGCATCAGGCAGCCATGTGTGAAGCGGAAACAGAGGAACTTTAATTGCAAAGCTGAATGCGAATGCCAAGAACATCCAATTCTGAATTGCAGAAGGAACATCAGGACCAACTTTGTAAAGCTCAAGTAAATTGGTTGTGAAATAACCTAAAGGATTTGAAGCATAAACTGCCAGCCAAATAATGGCAACAAGCATCAACAAGCTGCCAAACATTGTGTAAATAAAAAATTTCACTGAGGCATAAATTCTCTGCTCCCCGCCCCAAATTCCTATTATGAAATACATAGGAATAAGCATCGCTTCCCAGAAAATGTAGAATAAGAAAAGATCAAGCGAAACAAAAACTCCAAGCATTCCAACTTCAAGCATAAGCATGAAGAAAGTAAACTCCTTAACATTTTTTTGAATCGCTGTCCAGCTTGAAAGCAATGTTAGCGGAGTTAGAAAAGTTGTAAGCAGAACAAGCAATAATGATATTCCATCTACACCAACAAAGTAGCTTATGTTTAATTTTTCAATCCACTTAAATTGATGAATGAATTGAAACTCGCTGCTTGTTAAATCAAATTTGAAATAAATAAGAAGTGAAATAATAAAAACTAATGTTGAGATTACTAAGCCCAAATACCGAATCAAATTCTCTTTAGTTTTTGGCAGAAGCAAAAGCAATAATCCGCCTGCTAAAGGAAGTAAAAGAAGTAATGTAATTAAATAATTATTCTGCATAATGCTTATCGACCAAAAATAATCCAGAATAAAGCAATTACAATTCCAACCATCATAACAACAGCATAAAATTGAGCTACGCCGGTTTGAATTTTTCTAATTCTTTGAGAAATAAAATCTATAACAGATGCCGTATTGTTTACTAAACCATCAATTATTTTGTTGTCAGCAATTTTCCAAAGGATGGAATCTGATCCTTTCAGAATTGGATTAACAACTGCTTTATCATAAACTTCATCTACAAAATATTTATTCCATAACAGATTATAACCTTTGCTAAATCTTCTTGAAACCGAAGCAGCGATTGATGGCTTTTGAGTGTAAACATATCTTGCAAAAAAGATTGAACCAGCCGCACCGGCAACAGAAATTAACATTAATAAAATTTCTTCAAAGTGAGAGTGTGAACCATAAATAGCTAATTTTCTTTCTGCTGATTTGAAAATCGGAGACAGCCAGTTATGAAATGCATTGCCATGTTCACCAGAGAACACTTCCGGAATTCCAACAAATCCTCCAATGATGCTTAAGCCCGCGAGAATCATAAGAGGTATTACCATAATGTTAGGTGATTCATGCGGATGTTTTTCATGACCAAATCTGGCTTTGCCTTCAAAGGTTAGATAATAAAGACGGAACATATAAAATGCAGTCAACAGAGCAGTCATCACACCAATTAACCAAAAGATAAATCCTCCGTTTGCAAAAGAATACCAAAGTATTTCATCCTTACTAAAGAAACCTGATAAAGGCGGAATTCCTGAAATAGCTAAAGCAGCAATTAGAAAAGTCATGGCTGTTTTAGGTAAATGTTTTTTCAATCCGCCGTAGTTTTGGATGTCTTGCTCTTCGTGCATTGCATGAATAACAGAACCAGCTCCAAGAAATAACAATGCTTTAAAGAATGCATGAGTCATAACATGAAAAATACCAGCAGAGAAAGCTCCAACTCCGGCAGCCAAGAACATGTAACCTAATTGACTTATTGTTGAGTATGCTAAAACTTTTTTAATATCATTTTGAACCAAACCAATTGAGGCAGCAAATAGTGCAGTGAGAATTCCAATTACAGCAACAACCGTCATTATTGCTGGTGCCGACGCAAAAAGAATTGAACATCTTGCAACCATGTAAACTCCAGCAGTAACCATTGTAGCCGCATGAATTAGCGCTGAAACTGGAGTTGGACCAGCCATTGCATCAGGCAGCCAAACAAATAACGGAATTTGCGCTGACTTCCCTGTCGCACCAATAAATAAGAATAAAGCTATAAGATTAAAAACACTTTGATCAATGTTGAAGGTTTCGGCACGAGAAAAAACTTCATTAAAGTTTAAACTTCCAAATGTAAGATAGATTAAAAACATTCCTAGTAAGAAACCGAAGTCCCCAATTCTATTTACAATAAAAGCTTTTTTCGCAGCATCACTGGTTGTGGATTTTTCAAATTTTCTATCGTACCAGAATCCAATTAAAAGATATGAACAAAGTCCAACTCCTTCCCAACCAAGAAATAAGACCACGAAGTTATCACCTAAAACTAAATTCATCATTGCAAAAATGAAGAGATTGAGGTAGGCAAAAAATCTCCAGAATCCTTTATCACCATGCATGTAGCCGATGGAGTAAGAATGAATTATAAATCCAACTCCGGTTACAACCATTGCCATAATAAGAGACAATTGATCAACTTGGTACGAGAAACTAACGTTCAAATTTCCAACAACAAGCCAGTTAAATAGAGTAACGATTGTCTGCCTGCTATCTGCTGGTAAAGAGAGAGTTTCGAAAAATGAGAAAAGTGAAACGAGAAATGAAATTCCAATTGCTCCGCTACCTATCCAACCGATTATTTGCTCGTTCTTAATTTTTCTTCCAATGATTCCGTTGATGAGGAAACCGGCAAGAGGAAGAATAACGGTCAAATGTATTAAATCAATCACAGAAAGCCCCTCTCCATCTCTCCCCGAAGGGGAGAGTGAATGTTTTCCTGATTCGTGATGAAGAATACTTCATTTTTTTTATTGATCATTCTAAAATAAATCCAATTTATTTAACTGACCTAATTTGAGTTTCCATTTGCCCTCCCTTCGCCTTTGGGGAAGATGGATGGGGCTTTTACCATTTCAAAATATTTATTTCATCAATGTTTAATGTTGGTTTATTTCTAAACAAAGCAATAATTATTGCCAAACCAACTGCGGCTTCAGCTGCTGCAACAGCCATTACAAAGAATACGAACAATTGTCCAACCGGATTTCCACTGAATGATGAGAAAGTAACTAAACTTAGATTAGCAGAGTTCAACATTAATTCTATTGACATAAATACGATGATTGCATTCCTTCTTGTGAGAACGCCAGCTACACCAACAACAAACATGAAGGCGCTGAGAATTAAAAAATATTCAATGGGAATAGTCAAGCCCCTCTCCTTCTCTCCCCAAAGGGGAGAGTAAAACAATTCTACAATTTGTTTTAAATAAAAATTTAATAATCACCATTTGTATTTTTTATAATCCTTGTTACAAATTTAATCTTTCCAAATAATCACCCTTCCCTTCGGGAAGGGACTGGGATGGGCTTTTTATTCAAATTTCTTTTTTGCTAAAACCAATGCTCCGATTGCAGCCGCCAAGAGCAAAAATCCAACAGCTTCAACTGGTAAAATGTATTTTGAGAATAACTCAGTTCCTATAGTTTCAATAGTTCCTGCTTTTATGCTCATCTCAGCATTTGCCTTAACCGAGCCAGAAGAACCAGAAACAAAAATCATGTAAACTAATTGCACTAAGACAATAAATGCTAACACAAATGCACTAATTTTTAATCTTGGTGCAATTGCTAAAAGCTTTTCCTTTTCGGGTCGAAGGAGCATAATGACAAAAAGGAACAAGACCATTATTGCACCGGCATAAACAATCACTTGCGCAACTGCAATAAATTGCGCATGAAGGAGAAGATAAATTCCTGCTAATGCTGCAAAATTTAAAATTAGAAACAATGCACTTATGATTGGGTTGGATCTTGTTATCATTAAGACTGATGTAACAGCACAGATTAGAGCGAATATAATGAATAAGATTAGTTCTAATGTCATAAATTTATGGTGTATTCCTGTAAATCATTCTTGCAAACGGAATTGCTTCTCGCAAATGATCAAGCCCGCATATCCAGCTAACAGTTCTCTCTAAACCCAATCCGAAGCCAGAATGAGGAACTGAACCAAATCTTCTTAAATCTAAATACCACTCAAAAGCCGACTGAGGAAGATTGTGTTCTTTAATTCTTGCCTGGAGAAGTTCTAAACTATCCTCTCTTTGACTTCCGCCAATTATTTCACCATAACCTTCTGGTGCTAGTACATCAACAGCAAGTGCAAGCTTTTCATTCTGCGGATCTCGTTTCATGTAAAATGCTTTAACTTCAGCAGGATAACGATGCACCATCACCGGTCTATCAAACTGATTTGAGATAACAGTTTCATCTGTTCCACCAAAATCATTACCCCATTGAAAATCGATTCCATTTTTCTTTAAGATCTCAACTGCTTCATCATAACTAATGCGTGGTAAAGGTTTTTTTACATTTTCTAATTTAGTAGTATCTCGTTCAAGAACCTTAAGCTCCTCTTGCTTATCCTTCAAAACAGTCTGAACTATATATTCTAAAAATTCCTCAGCAAGATCCATGTTATCATTCAAATCGTTAAACGCAACTTCAGGTTCCACCATCCAAAACTCAGTTAAGTGTCTTCTCGTTTTAGATTTCTCTGCGCGGAATGTTGGTCCAAATGTATAAACCTTTCCCAGAGCCATTGCTCCTGCTTCAGCATAAAGCTGACCAGATTGTGTTAAATATGCTTTACCTAAATCAAAGTATTCAGTTTCAAATAGTGTGGATGTTCCCTCGCAAGCAGCAGGTGTAAGAATTGGAGGATCCATCAAAGTAAAACCACGATTGTCAAAAAAATCTCGAATAGCTTTCACAATTCGGTGTCTAATTCTCATGATTGCCACTTGCCTGCTTGACCGCAGCCAAAGGTGTCGGTTGTCCATTAAAAATTCTACACCATGATCTTTAGGAGTGATTGGATAATCATGTGCTTCGGAAATTACATGCAAATCAGTAGCATCAAGTTCATATCCACCAACTGCGCGAGGTTCAGCTTTAACTTTTCCTTTTACTTCAATTGATGATTCTTGCCCAAGCCGATCTGCTAATTCAAAAACTTCCGGAGTAACATTTCCTTTGAAATAAACACATTGAAGCAATCCTGTTCCATCTCGTAAAATAATAAACTTGATTTTACCGCTCGAACGTTTATTGTAAAGCCAGCCAGTTAGGGTAATTTCCTCACCGATGTGCTGAGAGAGGTCTTTGATGTATATATTCTGCATTCAGTTGTTGATGTTTGAAAAAATGTTGGTCAAATATAAAAATAGGGGTAAAGAATTCAAAGAAATTGGGAAACTAGTTAATCTTAAAGATAACATCTTTTAAAAAGATGTCATCTTTCTTTATTTGCTCTCCCAATGCCAATGCCATGGTTCGTATGCAACTCCAAAGGGATTGTCTTTAGGATACGACAAATAAAAATTAAATTGGTTTGCATTTTTCATCAGCCAATCAAACTCCGGCAGCGCTTCAAAATCTTTAGCAGTTTGATTATCGCTGAATCCGTTTATACCATTTTCACTTGTGAAGTCAATTGCATTGTTTACCGGATTTCCATGCTCGCTGTAACCTGGCATTGCAATCCACTTTGCATTTTCTTTAAGTGAATACTCGCTGCTCGTTGTTAAATAGTAGAAAAACAAATACGCTTGTTTACCGGGTGAACGATAACCGCTGTCAATGTGAAGCTGCTTACCGATATCTTTTTTCATCTTCTCCATCATTAAAAGATAATCGTTATACGAGTGCTCAGGACAATATTGTATCCCAGTTTCTCTTCCTTCCACTTTGACTGATTCGACCTTTACAAGTTTTCCGGGTTTTTCTTTGGAGTATTTTGGTCCCTTAAAACCAATTGTTTTGGGATTAATTGAAAATATTCTTTCCGCAAAATTTCGTTCAATAAAATTCAGTTGATTCATTAAAACATCATAACCAACAATAGCACGCTGATCTTTCGGAATACTGTTCAAGTAATTATCAAACGATGCAAATACACTATTTGCTGCCCAGCGTTGTACAAAATTCAATTGATCAATATTAATGCCTGAATAAAAAAGGTAGCTTAGATATAAAAACGTAATCAGAACTAACATTAGAATCATTAAAAGGAATTTTTTCATAATATCCTCAGATAAATTTAAAGTGAAGAGAAAGTCTAAATATTTTTTAAAGTAATTCTGAATTCCGAATTTACTCAGGGTGAAGAATCTCCTTCACGTAACTTCTAGATACTTTGCTTCGCTATGTATGACTTATTTCAAAAAAGGACAAGCAAATTGAGCAAGTTGTGCAAAATATCTTTTCAAATTTAATCAAAATTTGAGGTAATGACTGAACAAGTGCATTGCTTTTCAAGTGTTAACTATTTATGTTCACTACTAGTTATGAAAAAGAAATTGATTTTATTAGTAACATTTCTGTTTTTGATCTCCACTACAGGATTACCAATCACATTGCATTATTGCCAAATGCAAGGCAGCACTTCCATTGCAAGTTGTGAAATGTGTTTAACAGAAGAAAAAGAATCCGAATTATCTTGCTGCGAAGAAGAATCTGACATTCCGGTAAGATTCACTTTGGAAAATACGGATGGTTGCTGCGTAACTAAATTTATTGAATCTTCTGTAAAAGATGGATTCCTCGTTTTAGTCAACAATGTAAAAAATGAAGTTAAAAATCTCGATTTATTTTTTATCAATAATACTTTTACTCCCTCACTGGAAAACAGAAGTCTTAATTTTCAATTTAGCGATTCTTCTCCCCCGCTTTCCGAAAATCATATTTATCTGCTCAATTCAGTCCTTTTAATTTAATACCGTCTCCATCAATTATTTGATTGCAGGATAAGTGTGTCCACTTGTCTTCAGACTCATTATTACCAGTTCATTTTTCATTTGTAAAAAATTGTAAAACAAGTGAAGTATATTCAAAAATTAAAAGGAATATGACATGAAAAATTTAATTGTAATCATATTACTAACTGTTGCTGCCATTTATGCACCTTTAGCACAAGACCATGAAATTATTGAAACAACGTTTAAGGTTTTTGGTAATTGCGATCAATGCAAGGCAAGGATTGAAAAAACTGTTAAAATCCATGAAGTGAAATATGCAAAATGGAACAAATCAACAAAAATGCTGAAAGTAGCATTTGAAAATTCGATCACAGCAGATTCGCTGCAGAGACGACTGGCTGAAGTTGGGCATGATACTGAAAAGTATAAAGCCAAAGATGAAACGTACAATGCTTTGCCTAAATGTTGTTTATACCGTGATAATTCCAAAACACATTAAAGAAAATATCGCCACTAATTACACGAATTTTCACTAATGCGATTCGTGATAATTCGTGAGATTCGTGGCAAAATAATTTTAAGGATCAAAATGAAAATCATAACATTAATTTTTATTACGCTGATTTCAAATTTAATTTTGGCTCAGCAAAAACTTAAAGGGACTGTAGCAGAAAAAAGTAATTTTGCAGTCAGTAGTCCCTTATCAGGAGTTAACATAATTTGGAAAGGAACAAATACTGGAACAACATCCAACACTGATGGGAAATTTGAAATTCCATTTGTAAAAGAATCGGACACTTTGATCTTAAGTTACATTGGATATAAATCTGAGATTCTTAGAATTACAAACGAAAAAGAAATAGAAATATTTCTTGTGCCTGAAGCGAAACAACTTGAAAATGTTGAAGTAGTTGGCAATACACCTTCCATTCAAATTGATTATTTGGGAGTGGAGAATAAATCAACTATAACCAATAAAGAGCTCCTAAAAGCAGCATGCTGCACATTAGCTGAAAGTTTTGAAACAAATCCTTCCATTGATGTGTCTTTTACTGATGCCATCACAGGAGTTCGCCAAATTGAAATGCTTGGTTTATCTGGCATATATACTCAAACAACAGTTGAAGCTCTCCCCTACATTCGCGGATTGCTGTCGAATGTCGGGTTATCATTCATTCCTGGAACGTGGATAGACCTTATAAATGTGTCTAAAGGTGTTGGCTCGGTAGCAAATGGATATGAATCAATCACCGGACAAATAGATATAGGTCTGCAGAAACCATTTGGTGTTGAAGGTTCTAATCCATTACATATAAATTTATACGGCGATATAGACCAGCGCTTCGAAGGTAATATGAATTTTAGGTATACCGTTGATGAACATTTATCGTCAATATCTCTATTCCACACAAGTTCAAGAAAACATGGCGAAGACAAAAACGCGGATGCATTCATGGATATGCCGTATTTTAATACTGTTAATTTCATGCAGCGTTGGCAGTACTTGTCCTTAACAGGATGGGAAAGTCAGTTCGGATTCCAGATTGTAAACAACAAAAATGAAAGCGGAACTATAAACTCAAATACTGCAATTTCGCACCATTACAAATTCGGGTCTAAAATCAACTTAATTAATCTCTATGGGAAAACTGGTTATGTTTTTCCTGAAGACAATCATAAAAGTTTTGGTCTGCAGTGGTCGTACAGTAATGCTGAAAATAATTCAGAGTATGGATTAAGAAGATATAGTGGGCAAGAAAAAAATCTCTACCTCAATTTTATTTATCAATCAGAATTTAATGAAACGAATTTGTTCCGGACAGGAATAAGCTTTATATATAATGACCTAAATGAAACTTTCACTAACCTGAAATATGATAAAGCAGAAAGAATACCTGGATTATTTTGGGAACACACATTTAAACCTATCGATGAACTTTCCATTGTTGGAGGAGTTCGGGGAGATTTTCATAATGAGTTTGGATTTTTATTTACACCAAGATTACACATTCGATACAGCCCTAATCCTGATTGGGTAATTCGTGGAGCGGTTGGCAAAGGTTTTAGGTCTTCAAATATATTTTCAGAATATTCTTCAAGCTTAACCAGTTCAAGGAGTATTCGTATTGTGCAATCCAATAACTTTGGGAATGGGTTAGCTCAAGAATCTGCATGGAACTATGGGATAAATTTAACTCATTATTTCTTGTATGCATATCGCGAAGGTACTCTTTCTTTAGATTTTTATAGAACTCAGTTCGATAAAACTACCATCGCAAATCTCGATTCAAATCCTCAAGAGGTAACATTCAGTTCCGTTGACGATGGAGCTTATTCGAATACAATTCAAGTTGAGATGAATTTCGAGCCCCTTCAAAGTTTTGCTGCACGTATTGCATATAAGTTTATTGAATCAAAGCAGCTAATAAATAGTACATGGTTGGAAAAACCATTTACTTCTAAGCATCGAGCCTTAATAAATATTGGATACTCCACTGAAATGAAAGAAAATTCTTCTTCTCAAATGAAATATGATTTTACAATTCAGTGGTTTGGAGCAAAAAGAATTCCATCCACTAAAAGCAATCCTTTTAATTATCGAGCTCGCGAAACCTCTCCAAGTTATATTCTAGTTAATGGACAAATTACTCGAACATTTACAGAACTTTTTGAGCTTTACATTGGAGTTGAAAACTTATTTGATTTTAGACAGAATAACCCAATTATCGACCCAGCAAATCCAAATGGACAATATTTTGATGCTTCACTTATTTGGGGACCTGTTTCTGGAAGAATGATTTATGCGGGATTGAGATTCAAAATGTAGAAACTACTGCAAGTATTTTTGTTTTGATGTTTATAAATTTGCAGAGCGTTCAAATGAACGCCCCAGCAAAAAGAAATTTTTCAAATACCATTTCATATCATCTATGAATTATGAGCCTAAAATTCATTACAGAAAATCTATTCGACTTAAGGAATATGATTATAGGAATGCAAATTGGTATTATATTACAATATGTACTGGCAATAGAATTAATTGGTTTGGTAAGATTAAAGAATCAAAAATAGTCTTATCGCAAGTTGGTAAAAAGGTTAAAGAATATTGGGAGCAAATACCGATGCACTTTAATTACTGCGATTTGGATTATTATGTGATTATGCCTAACCATTTACATGGAATAATTATTATTAACAATCACAAAATCGTTGAAACACGTAGGGCTGTTCAATTGAACACCCCTACAGATAACCATCAGATAAAATTAATCACACCAGCAAAGAATATTTATTTTTCCAAAATATCTCCTCAAAAAGGGCATCTGGGAATTATCATTAGAACTTTTAAAAGCGCTGTAAAGAAATATTGTAATCAAATTGGATTGAATAAATTTAATTGGCAGAGAAATTATTATGAACATATTATTCATAATGAATCTGATTTGTATAATATTAGAAAATACACAGAACTAAACCCATTGAAATGGGAGTTGGATGAGTATTATCAGAAGTAATCATTTATAATTGCATCACTAGCTAAAACCGAATGAAAGAAAAACTACCTTATGATTTCCTCGTAAGTTTATTTTCATTTCTTAATTCCTTAATTTTGATTTGAGTTAAATTGGATTGTAAAATGCGCTACTTGCTTGTCATTCCATCAATAGACATTAAAAACGGGAAAACTGTACGTGTTGTTCAGGGAATACCCGAATTAGATTGTAAGGAATATGGGAGCGATCCCGTCGAGATGGCAAAAATATGGCGGGCAGAAAATGCAAAGATGCTTCATGTTGTTGATCATGACGGCGCCGAAGATTATTCACATAAAAATTTTAAAATCATAGAACAAATTTGCTCGTCAGTTGTTATCCCAATAGAATTTGCAGGCGGTATTAGAAATTTTGACGATACAAAAGCAATAATGGATACCGGCATATGCCGTTTAGCTGTTGGAACAATGCCAATTTCAAATCCAACTGAGTTTAATAAAGTTCTTGAGTATTATGGACCAACAAAAATCGTAATCTCTTTAGATATTATTGATAATGAACTTGTTATAAAAGGGAGAAGAATAAAAACCGGAATTAACTGCAAAGATTTTGTGGTTAAAATGGCAGAGATGGGAATTGAAAGATTCATTGTTACAGATGTATTACGGAACGGAGTATTAGGTGGGCCAAACCTCCAACTTTCACTTGACATTGCAAAAATAACAGGCAAAAAAGTTACTCATTCCGGCGGAATTAGGAATAAGGATGAGTTGATGGATGCACAAAAATTACTTCCATCCGGAATTGATTCTGTAATTGTTGGCCGTGCACTTTACGAAAATAAATTTCCATGCCAAAAATTATGGCGTGTTGCCGAAAGCGGCATTTTTAACTAAAAGGTATACAAATGAAAGAGAATGAAAAAGTAGTTCGCAGTGGTTTTTGGGCTAATGTATTCAAACCACCTACGGATATTTCAGACTTGATTGAAATCCTATCAACCATTCCATTATTCACAGAACTATCCAAAAGAGATTTATCGGCTTTATTTAATGTGATTCATAATAGAAGTTATCTAAAAGGTGAATTTATTTTTCATCAAGGAGATCCAAGTATTGGTATGTACATAATCCGTGAAGGCGAAGTAAGAATTGAGAGAAAATTCGAACAACAGACTTTTCTTTTAGCAAAGTTTAGGAACGGAGATTTTTTTGGCGAACTAGCATTAATTGATGATGAAAAAAGATCTGCTTCTGCAATTGCTGAATCGGATTGTAAACTTGCAGTAATTTTTAAACCGGATCTAGACGATTTCATCTCAAGATATCCAAAAAAAGGTGTTAAAATTCTACATGGTATATCTCATGTTATTGCAGTTAGATTAAGAAAAGTAAATGAAGATAACATTGTACATCAAGCATTAAATAAAAAAAATTCGGAGAATTAAAATGGAACCTTACATAAAAAAAATTCTGGTGCCGGTCGATTTTTCGGATTATTCAAAAAGTTCATTAAAGTATGCTGTAAATTTTGCTAAACATTTCGGTGCAGAACTGTATTTAGTTTATGTTGTGGAACCGATGGTTTACCCTCCCGATTTTAGCATGGGTCAAATTGCTATTCCTTCTGTAGATGTTGAAATGGATAAACGTGCGGTGGAGGAACTTACGAACCTTGCAAAAAAGGAAATACCATCTGATGTTAAATCACATCTGATCGTTAAAACTGGTAAACCCTTTGTTGAGATAATAGAAACTGCTTCTGCAGAAGATGTAGATTTAATCATTATCGCTACCCATGGTCATACTGGTATAGAACATGTTTTATTCGGCAGTACAGCCGAAAAAGTTGTACGCAAGGCACCCTGCCCTGTATTAACTTTGCGTGAACCTATTAAAGGGTTTGAATTTAAAGAAGAAATAAAAAAAGAAATGCGTAATTAGTTTTTTCGGTTAATTACAAAGTCAACAAGAAAGTCTAATGCCGTTTTACTAGGAGATTCTGGAAATACTTGCAATGCAGTTCTGGCTTTATGTGCGTACTGAACAGCTGTATCAAGTGAATAAGTTAATCCATCATATTTTTTTACGAATTCAATTACTCTTTCTACATTTTTATGCTCCTTAGCATTTCTAACCAGCTTCTTAATTGATGATGCTTCATCCTTTGAAACTTGGCTTAGAGCATGAATTAATGGCAGAGTAATTTTCTTTTCTTTTATATCCGAACCAACTTTTTTTCCAAAAAGATTGTAGTTACTATCATAATCTAATGTATCATCTTTAATTTGGAAAGCAATGCCGAGCGACTCACCGTAAACCCTCATAGCTTCAATATACTTTTCATTTTCTGATCCGCTAAGAGCACCAACTTGGCAGCAGGTTTCAAGCAGCGAGGCAGTTTTATCCTTTATAACCTGGAAATAAGTTTTTTCATCAATATCCAATTTTCTTGTTTTTTGAATCTGTAAAAGTTCGCCTTCCGCCATCCTTTTTACAGTGTTAGTA
>JACAFC010000110.1 GCA_013388515.1 Ignavibacteriaceae bacterium
ATTTGGACCTGTTCTCAAAAAGTTTTTAACGCTAACAGAAGATGGCCTTGCCCATGAAAATATTTTATCATCACTTTTAGCAACAAGTTTTTCATTAATAAACAATTGAAATTTTTCATCAGCAGTTACAAGCAAATTCGCAGATTGAATCTCTGATGCATTGCTAACTTGAAAGGATTTGAAAAGGCAGATAGTTTTGTATTTATCATCAGGATTAGTAAAAGGGTACCAAATCCATTTATCGATGCCTTGTAAAAACTTCAATTGTGATTTCTCAGCGAATGAGTATTGATGAGAAATCCACTTAGCTTTCCAGTCATTTTGTTCGAACAGACCGGTAGAAAAAAAAGTTACCTCACTCCATGATGATTCCTCATTCAATTCATTCCAGATTTTTACTCTCCAAAAGTATGTTTTATTAGATTCAAGATTATTTCCACAAAAAGGTATTTGATTCGAACTTGATGATTTAATCTTACCTGAATCCCAAATATCACAAATATTATTTTCAAAGAGGTTTTTATTCGAAGCGACTTGTATTTGATAAGCGGATTGAGAGCTGTTAAAGCGGGGTGATTTTGTTATCCAGCTGAGTCTTGGAGTTTTAACATCTATTCCTAAGGGTTTTGTTTTGTATTCACACTTTAGTTCATCAGGAGCAATTGATGAAAAAACCTCATTCATGTTTATAAAGGATCATTCAACGGATATTTAATTCCAATTTCAGGTTTTACGTAAACCATTACCATCTTGCAAGCGTTTTTACCCTTGTTCACAATTTTTATTTCACCAGCAGCTGCCGGAATTATCATAGTTTCAAGGTAGGAAAGTTTACTAACTCTACCGTTTGAAGAATAAATTTCCACTTGTTCACCTTGAACAAGGTTTGTTGAGTAAGCCATACCATTTGTATTCATTATAAATTCATCTTCAAACTCAATACGATGAATGTTGTAGAAAGTAAAGGGCGATTCATAAAGAACAACTTCCTGCCATCCTTTCCCGCTTCGTAAAACCTTAGGTTTTGCAAGCAGATTGTCTTGAACCCATTTTTTCTTTCTTTCAAATCTTATATTCTCAAATCCACGTTCTACATTTATTGGACGGAGATTACCTTCAAGATCTCTTCTTAAGTAATCATAAATTTTAAAAGTGAATATGTACGGTGTTGCGCTTATTTCGAGTACTAAATTTCCCTCGCCGCTGCAGTGAACTGTTCCGTTAGGAATTAAAAAAAGATCATGAGGTTTGCTCGGTTCATAATTAACAAATTTTTCTATGTCAACTTCCTTTCCGAACCTAATAGAATCCTCTAATGCTCGCTTGAATTCTTGAGGATCGCAGTTTTCGGTTAAGCCAATATAAACTTTTGCATCAGGTTTTGAGGCACAGATATAATACGTTTCATCTTGTGTAAAAGTCTCACCAAAATTTTTTCTAATATAATTAGGTCTTGGATGAACCTGTACGGATAAATTACCACCGTCAATTGTATCCAAGTAATCAAATCTGATTGGCCACTCATATTTGAATTGGTTGGCAGCTGATTCACCAATAACATTTTTGTTACACAAGTACATTAAACAATCAAATGAGAACTCCAAGAATAAATTGTTTTTCTCTATAATGATTCCATTTTCGGGTACAATCATCTCAAAGGACCAAGCAAAATTCGGTGCTTCGGGATCTAAACCCATATGGCCTTGCATAAATTTTCCACCCCATGGACCAGGAAAGAACCAAGGACGTAACCTAAATGGTGTAGTAGAAATTTCTGCTAAAGCATTTCTAAATTCAGCTCCATCAATAAATGTGGGTTCTTCGGGATTTTGAAGATCTATGAATTTATCAATATGTTGAAGTACTTGCCTTTTTAATCTATTCTGTACAGGCCATTCAACGAAATACGATCTTTTATAAAAATTACCAAAGGATACTGCGGAATCCGAACCAAGATTTTGAATTTCTCCGTTTCGAGCTCTTTCCTGTATGTAGTCTTTTGGAATATCTATGTACCAAAGCATATCGTATAATTCAACTAATGAAGAACCAGTACCATAAATTATGGTAACCTTTCCAGCTTTATTTCCCCTCTTTATGGATGTATCAATTCTTAATTCAGATAGTTTTTCTGCATCTATCAAATACTCAATGCCTAAAGGATAATGAATTCCAAATAAAGGATCGTCACCACCCAAGAAAGGTTTGATTTTTTCGAATATTTTAGATTCAGATTCATAAATACTTTTGATGTTGATAAACTCATGGTTTACTTTTCGTTCTTCCAAGGAATGATTTAATGCTTTAATAAATTTTTCCCAGTCTGAGCCATGATAGCCTTCTATGGCTAACACACGCAATCCTTTAGAAACAGCATAAGAAATACTTTCAGCTAAAGTATCATATCCTTTTTCAATGATTCCATTATTTATACTGAATTTGGGAAATGTATCAAACGGTCCTCTTGGAAATTTATTCATTCGCTCTGGGAGCAATGCAATAAAAGGATCGTCAATATGAACAGAATTTTGGTTTGTCATTAATTCTCCGAAAAATGTCCATCAACTTTCTAAAAATGCAACTCCAATTGCAGCAGCATTATTACCTAACAAAGATTTTTTTATTTTAACTTTATTTTTGGGAACTGTCCAAGCTCGTTTATGCACAAGCTCTGTTAACGGCGGCAAAATAATATCTGCAGAATTCATAACACCACCGCCAAGAACTACAACATCTGGCCCATAAGCATGTATCGCATTAACAATCCCAATGGAGAGATCATTTATGAATTCATCAAATGTTGTCATACAATTTTCATTGCCTAACTTAACACTATCAAAAAATTTTGGTAAAACATCCTCAGTTTCATTCATCGAAAAATGTAATTTTTTAACTTTTGCATTCAAGGCAGTAGCCGAGCAATAAAGTTCTAAACATCCTTTATTCCCGCAAGGGCAATCAGGTCCATTTTTATCTATACTAATGTGACCTCCTAATAACCCACCAGATGAATCTGAACCAAAGTACAATTTTCCATCAACAACTAACGAACAGCCAAACCCTGTACCCAAAGTCATACAAACCAAAGCTTTACTGCCTTGACCAGCACCAAACTTATATTCACCCCAAGCATATGCTCTGGCATCATTTGCAACTTGGAAAGGAAAACCAAACTGTTCCGAAAAAAATTGCTTAAGGTTTATACCCGCCAGCATTTGACCTGCACCGATATCATTTTCGAGAACACCAGTATCACTGTTAATCAAACCCTTAATTGCAAAACCACCTAAATCAATTTTGCAATCACCTATAACTAACTGTGCATATTTAACTAAATTATCTAGAAGATTTCCTGATGCTGCTAAATCACTTAGTTTTTTTTCAGTAAAATTCAAAATGCTACCATTTTCATCAAATACTCCCGCTTTAACATTCGTTCCGCCAAAGTCCATTCCAAATCTCATTTAAACTTCACTCCTTCCCTAAAAAAAATTGAAAGGCGTCTATTAAATGCCTTCTCCAATTGCCCCAGGTATGTCCTTCATGATATTCATTGTAACAAAAATTATAGTTTTTCATTATTAAAACATCTTGCATACGGCGATTTGCATTTGTAAAATCTAATTCTGTTGCAGGAAGAAAATCCGCACCGACTTTAGTTTCATATGTACCAACATCGAAATATAGTTTTATTTTTTTTCTATCTACGCTTCTGAACAATTTGATAATTTGATCATTATTGAATGAAAAGTAACCAGATTGACTGTATGCGTTTGCAAATGAATCTGGTCTTGAAAATGCTATATAAAAAGAAATCAGACCTGCATATGAATCTCCAACTACTAATCTGCTTTCAGGTAAATTAATTGTTCGATAGTTTTTATCTACAAACGTCATAAGTTCATCACAAAAAAATTTAACATAATTGTCATTCAAACCATATTCAGTTGATCTATTTGGGGTTGATGACTGATGCAAATTAGGCGGAGTAACAAAAACAGCTAGGAAAGGTTTGATCTTCTTTGCTTCTACTAATTCGTTCATCAAATGCGGCACTAATCCAAATCTGATATAGTCGGGACCATCATGAAAATAAACTGTTGGATACTTTTCACCCACCATATAGTAATTAGGAAGTAATACATGAATTTCATGTTCATAGGGTAAAGCTCCTGCAGGTAAAGAATGTTTAATTAAACTTTCAAAACTTCCCTGTTTACCATATGAAAATTCCTCAAGTAAAGGATGTCTTACATACTCAGGCATTGCTAATTCAGACATTTCACCTAACCCATGAAGTGATTTATATCTATTTGATGGGTCACAGGAAACTATTCCATCAATAATAAGTTGATATTGAATCCGAGCATCACTCTACAGATTTAATATGAGATAATAGAAATCTGTGCCAAATAATTTTCTAAATTTTATTGGATCAGCCCATCCTGTTGTATCGCCAATAAAAGAAACATTGTTCGCATTACCTTTATAAATAAGAATAACGGTTGTTTTGTTTTCGAATAAAGGATACTGCTTTAATTCCAAACGCTCTGAAATAATTTGCAGTAATTGTTTTTTTGTTGTTTGATCTTGTTCGTTCCAGTTATTTAAAAGAGAACTAAGATCATTAATAAATTCTGTTTGCTCTATTTGTGTTATATCTTTCACAATCACGAAATTTGAATCAAGCTTGTTTCAATCCATTCGAATTAACATGATAAAGATTACCTTGATAAGGAATATTTTTTAATTCCGCATTCTTATCAAAGCTTCCAAATTGCGGTGCTGCAGTAATACCATTTTTCAATGTTGCATTTATTCCAAATATGGATTCAATAACAATATTAGTCCAGCTGCCGCTAGACGAAACAGTCCAATCTGTAATGTAAGGCATATCTGGTGGAGCTTTTCTTGCACCTCCATTTTCCGGATCAATTGCTGATTCAACAAAATGCGCCTGTCCTAATGGGCCTTGATTTGCAGATTTAGCTAATCCTTTCAACCAGCGAAGTGCTAATTCAACATTACCTGTTTTAAATAATGCAGTTACTGCCTGTGCAGGCCATGCCGGATAAGCACCATTCCACTGATGATCGGGTCTAACACTGAAAGTAGCGTTATCATCTCCCGCAGACAATGCACGCATCCATGTTGGTGACTGAAGTTCACGTTTGAAAAACTCAACCATTTCTGTTTTTTGTTTTGATGTTAAATCATCTGGAATTGTATTCAAGATAGTAAAGAAATCATAACAGTGCCTAACTTCAACTAATCGGCCATCAGGAAATCGTGTACACCAATACCCTTTTCCATCAACATAAAGTTTCTTGATCTGTTGAAGAAGTTCATCAGCTTCCTTGCGGAAATTTTTTATTAATTCATTTTTTCCAACTAATTCACAAAGCTCAGCAGCGGTTCTCAAATTAAATACATTGGCTGAATTAAGAGAAGCTACCTCATGAACATAGGTGCTTACACATTCCAATAAATTATTTATTCCTCCATAATCTGCTAAACCATTCGGAGATTTAAAATTTTTCCAGTTAGATGCATATTTTAACAAGAGTTCAAGCACCGGAGTTTTTTGGCCCTCATTTACTTGAATTTCTTCATTAAGCCATTTAAAATCTCCATTCCATCGCAAGTAGTTTTTAGAAATTTCTGTAATTGCAAAATCATTAACTGAATACCATGGCCCGACTGGTCCGCCTGTTAAATATTCGGTTCCAAAATGCTTGTGAACATCCATCGACATCCAATGTTCAATGTACTTTTTCATAATAGCAGGATCAAGAAGAGCATGTGTGAGAGAGCTTAATGCATAATCCCAAATGAAAGTTACTGTTTGCCAATATTTTGGTAACAATGTATCATAAGTTCGGCCAATTACCGAAAAAGGATTATCGCGTTTAAAATATATTACACCCAAAACTCCCATGTAATACAGTTTGGAAATTTCATTATCAGTTGTTTCAAGCAACGGCATAGATCCGGAAAATCTGGAATTACCAGGTGTGAATGCTGATTTGAACTCTTCATTCCATTCGTTATGACATTTGTTAATAACGTTATCAACATCCGAAATAATGTTCTTGAAATCGTTAATAACATTTGGAAGAGAGTCACCAATTGTTACGACATAATCTATATTCTGTTTTTTACCCGGAGCTAAGTTTAGTTCGAGATTTATTCCATTACGGGTTAATTTACCTTTGTAAGAAAGACCTTGGACTTGAAATGCAGTACTTTGTTTTGCCGAATAAATAACCAAATTGTTTGATTCATCTAACTCGATTTTATGCTCGGATTCAGAAGGCGGTAATGGTTCATTCCAGCTTTTAACAGCTTTGGTAACACTGCAGGTAAAGCCATACTTTAACTTGACTGATCGCTCCACTCCAGTAATATTGGTGATAGTCAGTCTCACAACAGATGCAAATTTACCTATGGGAAGCACAGTAATCGAACTTAGTTTAAATCCATTATATTCTGCTTCGCGGACAATTTTATCTGCAAACCATGTAAAATTAATTTTCGTTCCGGTTGCTGGGAAGTAAACATCATCAATAAATAATCCACCTGTTATAATATCTGAACAACCAAATGGTGGAAAATTCAAGCTTCTAATTCCTGTTACGTCAAAGTCAACTTGCACACAGCCAATAAAATTTGTTAAACCAGGTAAATTAAAAATATCACCATGTTTGTGAACCAATAAATCGCTTTTAAGATCATCAATTGTTGGAATCATGAATTCTCCATAAAATTTACTTGTAATTATTCAAATGTTACTTCAATCAGGTGTGGATAATATTCTTCAAATTCTATATAAGTAATGTAAATAGTCTTTCCTCCATGCTTCGCAAAAAATGGATGCTCTTTACCAGCATAAATAAGTTCGAGACTTGGACCTTTTACAATTTTTTGCGGAATCACTTGCCACAAAGTAACTGGTTCACTCCAGGGCCCCCATGGAGTTGGGGAAGTTCGCGCTACAATTTTACCAGTTAATTCAAGAGAGTGGATTGAAAGATAACAACCCAAATACTTATTGTAATTTACTGAAAGCTCATTTGGCATCCCCGAAAATACAGGCATTGACTTTTTGACATCATTAGTCCATCCTTCTCTTTCAGAAATAAAATATTCATATGATTCGATTTTTTCTAAATCATCAGGAATAGCTCTTGCAAGATGAAGATTATGCTGCCCGCTTCGGTCATTTTTAGTTCCATATAAATAAACATATTCATCACCTTCATTGTATAAAATTGCAGAAGCAAAACCAGGTTCGTCTTTATTCCATATAATATATGAATCCTTAAAAAATACTCTCCTGAATGTCCAGTCACTTGAATTGCAAACTGCAAGCCCTGAGCCAATAACTTCGAAATTGGCAGGTGGTTCGCCTTCTTCGAGCATTTTAATTTTTATAAAATAAAGATAAACTTTGTCTTTAATTGCAACCCCATGCAAACACCATATCCTGTACCAATTATGATCTTCATCTGATTCATGTGGGATTAGTTGTTTGAGCAGTTTATTTTCATCTAGAATGTATTCAAAATTCTTAAAACCATTTTCAGCATTATTACTATAGCAAAGCAAACCGGTATTAGTTATCATTTTTTCTAGGCCGCCAATACCTGTCATATCAACAGGACCCAATGGAACTCCACCTGGGTACCACAAACTTTCACCTTCAGTTCTTTTACCAATTAGCGTATCTCCAAAAAAGAAGAGACATTTGTCTTTTAAAGGAATTGAATAAGCCCCATCTTGTCCAACCATTTTATTTGGATTGTCCACAAACTGAGGACCCAAATCTCTTACAGAAGCAACATTTAAATTTTTCATAACTGTATCTATTAAAATTAAGCCGGCACTTTAGGTAAGTTCCGGCTGTGATAAAAACAATAATTACTTAATTAAAATCATTTTATTTGTCTGAATAAATTCACTTGTAATAATTCTATAGTAGTAAACTCCGCTCGGCAAACCACTCACATAAGATGCATCAAAATTAATAGTGTAAGTTCCCGCATCTCTAAATCCATTTACAAGGTTTCTAATTTTATTTCCGGCCGCATCGTATACAACTATCTGCACATCGCCAGGTTTTTTGAGAGAGTATGTAAAACTGGTAGATGGATTAAAGGGATTTGGATAATTTTGTGACAAACTATATGCATCGGGAATATTATTAACTTGATGTTCAATATCAGATGCCCCAACTACTTTCACCATATGATTCATTGATGTATCTGTTCCAGCTAATTGTTGATCAACATCTTGATCATTCAAGAATTTCAACATATCAATGGTGTTTACAGTAACAAGGTAGCCAATAGGAAAATCACCGCCTTTTTGTCCCACTTGAAGATTAACTGTAGCTTCATACACAACGTTTGCATTATGAAGATATCCAACATCTGTAAGTAAATTAATCCATTTCATTCCTTCTGGCCTCTGAATGACCGTATCTATATTGCCCCACAATGGTGTTGCTGAAGGATCGAGTTCAAGATTTCCAAAGCCCATTGGAGAAGTATAAGTACCGCTTATAAATGTCCAATCATCCGGAACAAGAATGGCAAGTACGCCTTTATGCGCATTATTCTGTTCAGCATTCATGTCAGAAATTGTTAATGTTGCAGTGAAAACTTCTCCTGCATTTAATTGTTCAGGCTGAATCACATCTTCAATAAGACAGCTTGCAAATGAGAATATTGCAATTAAACCTACAAAAGGGAGAAGTGACTTAAGTATTTTCATAAAGATCTCCTAAATCTTTGGTGCCCACAAAAAGTGAGCACCAGATAAATTGATTATTTCATTAACATCATCTTAAAGGTTTTCATGAATTCGATTCCATTACTGCCCTTTGCACTAATACTGTAGTAATAGATACCGCTAGTTAAATCAGAAGCATTAAAATTAACATGATGATTACCAGCTTGGAATGTTCCCTGTGCAGCTACTGTAACAAATTCGCCAACAGAATTATATATTGCTATTTTTACGTTAGATTCAACCGGCAGACCAAAGCTAATAGTTGTAGAAGGATTGAATGGATTTGGATAATTCTGTGATAGACTAAATGTTTCCGGAACGGACAAATCAACTTCAATGGTTGAAGAATATTTGAAAGATCCATCGAGATCAATTTGTTTTAGTCGATAGTACTGTTTTGACATACCTGCTGATTGATCTAAAAAGCTGTAATTAGATTTAGCTGTTGTAGTACCTTTACCTCCAACAAATGCTATTTTCTGGAAGTCGCGTCCGTTTGAACTTCTTTCAATATCAAAACCTAGATTATTTGTTTCTGTGGTTGTCTCCCAATTTAGTTGAACACCTGTTTTGGTTCCAATAGCGGTAAAAGAACTAAGTTCAACCGGAATTACACCAGATACAGTTATTGAATTGTTGAGACTGGCAGCATACCATGTTGGGTCAGTAAAATCCAGAGCAGCATCTGAAACAAAATAACCAAGATCAAAACTTCCTTGTGTTACCCCAGGTGTCATTTTAACAAACAGGTCTACAGTATCTTTACTAACAACTGTAACATGCGAAACAGAAGATTGATATACAAGCCATTGCATATCTGGACCACTCGGATAACGTGCCTCGAGTGAATCTGTCCAATAGTCAACTTGCCCGCCAGGCTCCTTATCAGAAGAATCAGGATGGAGGAATGTGCAGTAATCATTATATGTACCGCTAAACCATACCGAATCAACTTGCCAATCATTTGGGAGTTTTAATCCTACAATTGCATAGTGTGGATTAGCATCAGGTTGTCCATCAACTTCAACTTCTACTGTAGCTGTAAATTGCTGTAATCCCTGTACTGTAAGAGGCTGTGTAACAGAGACTATTAAAAAACATCCAGCTAAAAACACAGCAAAAAGAACGGTAACACCAAGAACAGATAGTTTTGCAACTTTCATTTTCATGTTGCTTACTCCTTTTTTAGTTATGGGTTGTGTTAATTAAAAAATGAACCTGAGTAAAGAAAAAACAGAAGTTCCTCCTTTCACTTAGAGTTATTTATTTATGTTAATTAAAAAATCTGCCACCTCAGATGCCTTTAAAGTAAACTGAAATGTTTTATCAGTAATTTTATTTTTTTCTGTTGGCATACCAAGTAAATTAATTTTTTGTGCATAATCAGAGGTTAAAAACTTGCTATTGATGATTGCTGTCTGATTATTATCATTGTCTGAATTGATGAATCGTAAAATGAATCCTTTATCGGTTGCTTTAATGTTAAGTAAAATAATATTTGGATTTTCTATCGTAATAAATTCTTCCTGAACGGGTAAAGCACGATACCAGCTTTTTCTTAATTGCAGTGGTGTATTCAGTTCGTATCCTTCTCTTGCTACTGCACCTGCTTCAAATCCCTTCTTGTTGTATGTGAAAGAATACCTGAATTCTATTTTATTAGATAAATTTTCATGTCGGTTCCAGTTCTCTGGAAAATTGATAACCGGATTTGAAATTATTACATGATTACCAGTTACTTCATCTTTTCTTATTCGTATTACTCGAGCATCCGCAGTTGTCCAAGTTACACTTTCTGTTTCATTGTAGATTGAAACTGATCTCCTAAGCGATGCACCATCATGACTTATTCCTGGGAACCTATCTTTTGCCTGCTCAATGTATCCCCCAAGTATTTCCAGTTTTGCTTTTGAATTCTTGATGTTGAACGAAAATGGGAGCCCATATTCTTCAAGGATTGTTGTTGGTTCCATCTTTTTAAGATTTGCAGTTGCACTAACAAAAACCTTTTTCACACCATTAAGCAAAGTCCAATCGATTGATTCAAGTACTTCCCCATCCCTCTTTTGCCTTAAGATCAGTCTTACTGGACTTTCATCAATAATTTCATAACTAACTCTATTATTTGGAATTGCTTTATGATTTTCATTCAACTGGAATTTCTCAATAGTAGGACTGCAAAACGGCATAAAACTTTTATTGTCTAATAATTCTTTGCCTGATTCCTTTTCAATAATACTCTTAATTGATTGAGAATTTATGTCATAAAGTATTTTATAATACTGATTTTCAATTGCATTGTTCGTCTTGTTCAATGCAGTTGGATTTTCATTAATGCCGGATTTTGGTTTGAAGAGATATTTTTTATAGCCAAGTGAAGGTATCTCTGTTGCAATGAAATACTGCCTATGATCTTTTCGAAAGCTTGGAACTATTTTATTTGTAACAGCATCTACTATATTGTATTCAGGTGAGTACGGGAATGGAAATTGAATTTCCACAATATCATCTCTTCTCCAAGAAAGTGTATTAAATACCATCAGCCCTTCTGATTCAAAACTTTCTTCAGGCACCGATATTCTATGTAATGATTTTAAAAGAATTGCATCCGTTAAAAGTTTTGCATCAGTTACATAACTTTGTCGGTAGTCCATTGTTAACTTATTCTCTTCGGGTGAACCATAGCCAAGTTCTAGCCCGCTTCCATGTCCGCTGAATTGATGCATGTACCGATATGCTTGATTCAATTCAAAATTTAGCGGTAGTTTGCTGTTATCCAAAAGATGACTTATTGTCGAAAGTTTTTCGGCAGAAAGCAGCTGATGCTGATTCCATCTTTCCAGTTTGTTTCTTTCAAATTCACCTTGATAAAAAATATCCCAGTTTGAGGTCCAGTCACCTCGCAATACTGGCAGTTTGAAATAAGCATCAGATTCAATTAAGGCTTTAGAAAATTTTTCCACATTGCTGCTGATAAATTTTGGATACTCATACTGCTCATTCCATTTCATAGCAAACAGATATTGTTGAGAGGCGAGAATACTATTGTCGCTGAATGATGTATTAACTAAAACTAAATCCGAAGGATAATTTCTTGCTTCCAGTTTTTTAATTCTTTCCAAGATTCTTTGTTCAACACAAAGAAGACTATTTGATTCAAGTCCATAAGATCTGCCTTCATTGTATGCTTCATTAAGGTAAGTAACTACCTTGCTTCCATCCGCAGATTCCCATTTAAATATTTTTGGTAATGATCGCTGGAGAATGTAATCGCTGTAAAATTCATTTATTCCTTCAGCGACAAACTTAACCCCCGCATTTTCCAATGCTTGCGGAAGAAACCACGATTGGCCCGGTACATCATTGTAAACTGCACTTGAAAATGATATGCCGTACCGATTCCTATAGTCAATCGCTTTATCAAATGAACGTAACATTTCCTCTTCCGAAATCCAGCCAGTAAATGGATTTGTATATATCGGTGATAATGCAACCCTACCATTCTTAATGTATGAGATAAGCTTTTCAAATTTTTCCTTGCTTCTTAATTTTTCGTATGCTTCCAACTGCCAAGTAGTTTCAATTGTCCAACAAAAATCAGGATGTTGTTCACACATTTTTATCACTTCATCGAGTGTATTGCAATGAAGCTCCTCACACACCGGTTGGGGATGTGTGTAACCGACATCAGTATGATTCAACAGCATCAAGTGCAAAGTATACTTCTTTTGTTTTTTGAGTAAGAAAGAATTGTTGATTTTTTCTTCGCCAAGGATTAATTCTGCATCGATTTTTTCATCTTGTAAAATTTCCGGGATAAAAATGGAATGTCTAGTTTTTCCAAAACTAATTGAGTCAAGCTTAAAGTTATACTGAACATCTGAATATAATAATTTGAGACTGCCATTTGTGATGCTGGGAGTTTTTGAGTTTATCTCAACATCAATTCTTTGCTTTAAATCTCCTTCCTCTCCTTTAAAGAATAATGTTGATGAGATAGAAAAATCTGAAGCATTCTTGTCCAATGGGATGATATATTTAACATCATTTACAGGAGAACCGTTAATATTTAATAATCTTGCAAAAAAACCCCACTCCCATTTAACAGTTCCAAAGTATGCCATTCCTAAATTGGTGTGAGTGTTTAGAACTCGAACAATTAAATCGTTAGTCCCCTTTTTTAGTTTGATTAAAATTGTATCTTGATCAACAGCTGCATTTCGAGAATTGTTCGATTCGTAAATTTTATTTTTGTTCAGAAAAATTTTGGTTTGTGAATTACTCCCTATTGTAAGAAGTACATCTTTTTCAAATTCACTTTGTATTGTTGTAAATGCATAACCAGCTCTTGAGTACCAAATTTTTACCGGGATATTTGTACTTACTGCATTAAGTAAAGTGTTGTTAAAATCTATAAATCCTTCCTTGTCGATGGACTGTGGGAACCACTGTTTACTATCCTTTTCTGGAAGAATTGATGAAGAAAACTCATTCTCAATTGGCGATATATCCGGTTCACCAATTGCAACTGTATCCTTCGGCGTTCCAAATCCAACCAATGGAAATTCATATGGACCAGAAACCAGCCATGCTGGAATGAAACCTTGAGAATTTGCATTCAGAGTAAATTCTGTCTGTCCACTTTGAGCTTGCTGCGTTAGACAAGCAATGGTAAACAATACAGTAAAAAGTTTATGTGTCATTACTTGTGTCAAATTACACTCTCTATCTTAAATAAATCATTTTTTTAGTTTGACTGAAATTGTCTGCTTCAAAATGGTAGAAATATATTCCTGAACTAAGTTCCTTTGCTAATTTTAATACATTAAAATCTATTGAATAGTTTCCTGTAGTGTATTCTTTATTAACAAGCTCAGTAACCAATTCACCTATTACACTAAATACCTTTATAGATATATTTGACGTGTAAGGAATGGTGAAGGATATTCTTGTTGTTGGATTAAAAGGATTAGGATAATTCTGCTCAAGTTTATATTCATTAAGTAAAGTTTCATTTTTGTAATTTATCGCCGTAAGCGAGTCATTCATTTTTAGATATATGAATCGAGGTCTATAAATATCAGCGTTTGTAAAGTGATCTGAAAAACTTAATGAATTGACATTATAGCTAATCAACAGCTCATCTTTAGTTGATAAGCTTGGATGAGCTTTAGCATTATAAACAAATACATCAGGGTCGATTAAGATCTCGGGGCAATTATAGATTGAATGGAAAATACCGAACGGACCAACAGGGCTCTCTCCTTCTTGAACCGCTACATTGTTTCCGCTTTGATAAACCAGCAGATACTTATTGATCCCGATAGGAGTAACACTGAATTCTTGGGAAATGCCGTTCGCAATTGGAGCACAATTTTGAATTTCACTATTCCAACCTTGCCCATTCCAATATTCCCACTTATTAAAATTCTCAATGTTAGCGGGCTGTACTCGTGCAGCAATCAGTTTCTTTCCAGAAGCATTGCTGATAGGACCATATACATATATATAACCATCAGGTAAAGGATTGCCAGAAATATTAGTCATTGGCATTACTGCTTGTCCAAGAACAAATTCAGAACCATCAACCGCATTATAGTAATACAATGGAGTATCGGACTGCTGAACATCTGAAATAAAATTTTGTGCATCCATAGTAAATTTTAAAAGTGCCACCCCGTTGACTTCAAAACCTAAACCAGTTGTTGTTGCATTCAGCCTAAGTGCAAAAACATAAATAGTATCATTTATCGCGATTCCATCCATCAACCAATACCAATCACCGGGCTTTGCATTTGGAGTGTTAGGAACAAAAACTGTTTTAGGAATATTTGTTGAGTCTGATTTCCAAAAAAATTGAATTTGATTTGAATCGGGGATATTACTTTGCAATAAACCTAAAGTATTATTTACCATCCTAGTATTAACCCGTCTATTATTACTATCAACTTCGCCAATGAAAGTATCGCTGAACAGCAATAAATGTTTTCCTGAAGGAATGTTTGACGGAACATCATACTCATTTAATGGAATAGAATAAATTCCATCTGCACCTGTCCATCCGCTTTGTCTATCTAACAGATTATCCCATTCAGGGGCAGGACGAGTTTCATATTTTACAGTGCACATTGCAGAATCAGGAATACCAATCGGATGCGGAAAAGATATTGGTGCCCATGTTGAGTTACCTGAAGACAACATACCTGAAGTTGCTTTGGTGGTTAAATAACCAAGATTGAAACATCCTTGAGAGGTTCCAACTTGCAATTTCAAATCAATAAAAAATGATGTAACGTTGGCATAAGAATATCCTTTATCTGAAATC
>JACAFC010000121.1 GCA_013388515.1 Ignavibacteriaceae bacterium
CCTATTCCCAACAAAAGGTATAAATGTCTCTTTGCAATTTGAAGAAGCAAACGGAATCCCCTATCTAATTTCCCAACTATTCAATTGGAATTACAGCGGAACTGTGTTTTATAAACTTTTATTTACTAGTTCTACTTATCTAGTACTAGACTTAAAGCGCAACAACATTCTAGCACTAAAATTCAAAAGCGGTTATCTTCATCCGTATATTGGAGATTATGCAAGCTTACCTTTAAGTAGAACGTTTTATGCCGGGGGGAGTAACTCAGTACGCGGCTGGCGATCCAATGAATTAGTTCCTTCACCAAATACAATTTATACCACATTAAACAGATCGGCTCCAAATGTTAAGGGCGGTACATTTATCTTAGAGGGTACGTTAGAATTTCGTTACAGATTTTTGCAAAGTTTTGGTGTAGTTGGCTTTTTTGATTATGGAAATACCTGGGTAAAACCGACTGATTTCAACTTTAACGAAGTTGCATTAGCCGCTGGTATTGGGTTTAGATACTATACACAAGTTGCACCTTTCCGATTAGATTTTGGATTTAAATTCTATGACCCAAGTGATAAAGATTACATCTTTGCCAAAAATTTCTGGGATAATTTAGAATTTCACTTCGGAATCGGCGAAGCTTTTTAATTACTTTGTGTTGTTTTGAAATTTTAACGAATTTAATTTGGGTAAAAACACACATTATAAAGTTTTTGGTTTATTTCACCATGCAGTTTTTCTTGGTTTACTGGCCAAAAAATTGTAATTTCAAACCCCTTTTAGAGAAAATTTATGATAGTTAGTATGACCGGCTTTGGTAAAGGACGAGCCGGAAATAAACATCTTAGTATAGAAGCCGAAGTTAAAACGGTTAATAGTCGATATTTAGATATTTCTTTGAGAGTTCCCTCATCTTTAATGGTAAAAGACTTCGAGATCAAAGAATACATAAAATCAAAAGTAAAACGTGGAAAAGTTACTGCATCAATTCAAATAAAAAAAAATGGATTAGAAGTTGATAATCTTGTGTTGGATGATGAAAAACTTAAATCTTACTTAACACTATTAAAATCCGTTAAAAAAACAGCAAAAATTTCTGAGAAAATTAAACTCGAGCACTTATTAGTTAATAAAGATATCCTAGTCTCAAATAATTATTCAATTTCAGATATCGAGTTCAATTTAGTTACCGAAGCGCTTGAACAAGCGATAAATGAAATGTTGAATATGAAAAGAAAAGAAGGTAAGGAGTTAGCAAAAGATCTTCGTAAACGAATTGAAAATATTGAAAATAAATTGAATGATATTGAGCGCGAAGGCCAAAATAGCGTTCAAGAGTACTTTAATAAGTTTAAAGATAAAATTAAATTACTAATTGAGAATATTGCTCAATACAATGATCGATTGGAATTAGAATTGGCTATAATTGCTGAGAAAGCTGAGATTACTGAGGAATGTGTTAGGTTACGAAGCCACTTAAAATTTTTTATTGACAGCCTTGAAAAAGATGAGGAACCGGGCAGAAAATTAAATTTTCTCTGTCAGGAAATGAATCGGGAAGCAAATACAATTTCTTCTAAAACAGTATCTACTTCCATAACGCATAACACTGTTTTTATTAGGGAAGAAATTGAAAAAATACGTGAACAAATTCAAAATATTGAGTGATTTTGGAATACGGTAAAGGGAAAATTTTCGCAATCTCTGCACCAAGTGGAACAGGCAAAACAACAATTGTTAAAAGTCTGTTAGAAGAAATTCCCAATTTAATTTTTTCTGTTTCTGCAACAACCCGGAATAAAAGAAATAACGAAGTTGACGGTGAATCTTATTTCTTTATCACAGAAAAGGAATTTTTAAGTAAAGTTGATAAAGGTGAGTTTGTAGAGTGGGAAAAGGTATATGACTATTATTACGGAACATTCAAGTATTTTATTGATGATCATATTGCCGCCGGCAAGAATGTTATTGCTGAAGTTGATGTAAAAGGCGCCTTGGCGCTAAAAAAAATTTACCCCGAGGCAATACTTATTTTTATAGCTCCGCCGAGCTTTGATGAATTGGTTGACCGCTTGATGAAAAGAAAAACTGAAACTGAAGCGGACTTGCACAAGAGAATTGAGAGAGCTAAAATGGAATTGAGCCAAAAGGATAATTTTGATTATCTTGTGGTTAATAAAGATTTGGACAAAGCAAAGTTAGAAACCAAAAATTTGATTTTAAATATATTATCTGAGGAGAAAAAATAAATGGAAATTACCCCGATTGATTTGAGAAGCCTTGATGAGCACACTAGTAATGTGTACGAAGCGATAATCGTGTCTTCCAAAAGAGCACGCCAAATAAACAGCGAAAATAAAATTGAATTCAACGCGTTATTAAGCACTATTCCACAGGCACAAAGTGAAGATGAAAATGAGGATTTAGACAATCCTGCTCAATTGAAAATATCGCTCGATTTTGAGAAGAAGGACAAACCACATCAGCAAGCATTAAAAGAATTGCTTGATGGTAAAATAGAATTCGAATATAAAAAAGCCTAAACAACTCGTTACCTAATTTTACTTTGCCACTAATTTCACCAGTAATCCTTTGCGATTAAGAGTGTTATTCGTGGCAAAAATATTTTAAAAGTAACTTAAGCTGAACATCATGTCAAAATCTATTCGCGCAGAAATCATAAAGGCATTAAAAGACCAAAAAGAAGTTTTTGGTGATGAGCTATTCTCTGCAGGGTTGCTTAAAAATGAATTTATAACTGAAAAAATCTCCGTAAAAAAAGTGAAAGAAGAACCCTCGCTTTTTATTGATACAGAAAATAAGTGGGAAGCAGCTGAAAATCTCGACGATTTGAATAATCAAATTTGTAAGTGTAAAAAGTGTGACTTACACAAAGGTCGAAATAAGTTTGTCTTTGGTGTCGGCAATCCTAAGGCCGATGTAATGCTAATTGGGGAAGGACCAGGTGCTGAGGAGGATAAACAAGGCGAGCCATTTGTCGGCAGAGCAGGGCAACTGCTTAACGATATTCTTAAAGCAATTAATTTTACTCGGCAAGAAGTTTACATTGCTAATGTTGTTAAATGCAGACCGCCGGGAAATAGAACTCCACTTCCTGAAGAAATGGAAGCTTGCATGCCATATCTTTCAAAACAAATCGAGCTTATTAAGCCTAAATTAATTTTATGCTTGGGCCTTGTTGCGGCATCCGGATTATTAAAAAAGAAAGATTCACTTGGAAGATTAAGAGGGAAAATTTTTGAGTTTAACAGCACAAAAGTAATGGTTACCTACCATCCTGCTGCTTTACTCCGCAATCCTAATTTTAAACGCGATTGCTGGGAAGATGTAAAAGCATTCAAAAAATTATACGATGAAATAAAATAAAAGCTTCACCAATCTTCGTTCTACAAAGGATTGCCTTTTTATTTGTAGAGACATGGCGTGTCATGTCCTTATTTGTTTAATTTCATCTTGATTTAATTAAACATATTTTTGAAACAGAAAAATTTCACGCATCTTCCTTTTCCTTAGTTTCGACAAGCTCAACATGACACGGAGCGGGACAAAGGGTGAGGTCAAAATTGATTATTTGGCAAAACATTCACATTTTCCATTGTAAATATTTCAAGTTATAAATGGCAAAGACTAAAAGAACACTAAATACGCAAGCTCAAGTTATACCTGCAGATGTAAAACCACCGGCAGCTCCCGAGATTGAAGCATCAATCCTTGGCGCTATGATGATTGAAAAAGAAGCGGTGCCAAAAGCTATAGAGCTTTTAACTCCTCAAAGCTTTTATCTTAAAGAACACCGCCTAATTTTTGAAGCTATGCAATCACTTTTTGAAGCGGGCGAGCCAATTGATACAGTTACTGTTTATGAAGAGCTGAAAAAAAGAAACCAAGTCGAGGAAATTGGAGGAGCAGTTTACTTGAGTAAAATGTCTCAAAATATTTCTTCAGCTGCGAATGTCCAATATCATGCAAAAATAGTTTTAGAGAAAGAAATCTTACGCGGATTAATTACAAGCGCACATGAAATAGCAAGCACTGCATATTCAGGCAATGAAGATGCCTTCGATCTTTTAGATGAGGCAGAGCGTAAAATATTTGAAATAACTGAATCACATCTTAAAAAATCATATGTTGGAATGGATAAAGCAGTACGTGAGGCATTCGAGTATATTGAAGCTTTACATTCTAAATCAAATAAAAAATTCTCGGTACCAACAGGTTTTTACGAATTAGATGACATGCTCGGAGGCTTTCAAAAATCTGACTTGGTAATAATTGCCGCCAGGCCATCAATGGGTAAAACAGCCTTTGCACTTTCCGTTGCACGTAATGCTGCTGTCGATCATAAAATTCCGGTTGGTGTTTTTAGTTTGGAAATGTCCACTATGCAGCTTGTAATCCGTTTACTTTGTGCTGAAGGAAGACTGAATGCTCATTTAGTACGAACAGGAAAGCTTCCGCTTGAGGAGGGCAATAAACTTAGTAAAAATGCACATAAGCTTATTGAAGCTCCAATTTATATTGATGATACTCCGGCGCAATCGGTCCTTGAAATTAGAGCTAAGGCAAGAAGGCTTAAAGCTGAACGCGATATAGGAATGATTGTGATAGATTATCTTCAGCTAATGCAAGGGCCTGCAAATGCTGAAAGCCGTGAGAGGGAAATTTCTCATATTTCCCGTTCTTTAAAATCTCTGGCAAAGGAATTAAATATTCCGGTAATTGCTTTAGCACAGCTTAATCGAAGTGTTGAAACACGAACCGACAAACGACCGCAGCTTTCTGATTTACGCGAATCGGGTTCAATTGAACAAGATGCCGATGTGGTTCTATTCTTGTATCGCCCGGAAGTTTACGGATTCGAAGTTTATCCGGGCACTCAAGAAGATTGTAAAGGTGCAGCGGAAATAATTATCAGCAAGCAACGTAATGGTCCAACAGGAGATGTGAAACTTGCTTTCATTAAGGAATATGCAAGATTTGAAAACCTTGCACATGCACGTCAAATTGCTGAATACTCGGGTGTTGAATCAACTGAGGAAGATATTTTTTAATAAAAGGTGAAGCGAAAAAGGTTAAAAGTTAAAGTTCAAATGAAAATTATTAGACTATTTTTTATTACTCTTTATTTTTCTTTTCCAATTTTTTCACAAGTTTATACCCAGAAAGATGTGGAGATTTGCAATTCAAAATTTGAATTGGCGATTGATAAAAAGCTTTCTGAAAAACCCATCAGTGAAATTATTTCTGAAATCGGTAAAAGTTTTCTGGAAACTCCTTACGAAGCATTTTCACTTGAAAAGGAAGGGGATGAGCAATTAGTTATTCATCTTTCGGGACTAGATTGTACAACATTTTTGGAAAACACGCTCACACTTTCGCGCTGTATTAAAAAGGGCAACACAACCTTTGAAGATTATCAAAAAGAACTAACTTACATCCGTTATAGAGATGGAAAATTAAAAGGGTATCCTTCACGCCTTCATTATTTTTCAGATTGGATTTTTAACAACACTAGTAAAGGCATAGTTAAAGATGTAACAAAAGAAATCGGCGGAGAAAAAATAAAGTTTAATGTTTTTTTTATGTCAAAAAATCCCGATAAGTACAAACATCTTAATGAAACTCCAGCATTCATTCCAACAATTGCTAAACAGGAAAAAGCAATAAACAAAAGACAATACTATTTTATTCCTAATGCAAAAGTTGAACAACTAGAAAGCAAAATCCAAAATGGCGATTTAATTGCAATAACCACAAACATCAAGGGATTAGATATTGGCCACGTTGGTATAGCTGTAAAAGAAAGTGATGGACGAATTCACTTTTTACATGCGCCGTTAGCTGGATCAAAAGTACAAATTTCGGAAAAACCACTTCCGGAATATTTGGCGGCAGTTAAAAAGCACACGGGAATAATTGTTTTAAGAGCGCAATAATATTTTTCAAGTGAGACTCACCTTAAAGGTGAGTCTCACTTAGCTGCTAATTTTTTTGTGCTGCCGCAAACTTTCTCAAATACCCGCATGAAATTGCCGCCAAGAATTTTTTCAACTTCTTGCTGAGTGTAACCTTTCTCCAAAAGTTTTAAGGTGAGTACGGGAAATTTAGATACATCTTCTAAACCTACCGGAGTGGTTTCAATCCCATCAAAATCAGACCCGATTGCAACATAGTCTATTCCCACCAAATTTTTTATGTAATCGATATGCTGAATTACATTATCAATGTACGCAGTTCCGTTTGTCAAAAATGGTGGATAAAAAACAACTACAATTACTCCTCCAGATTTTGCGATATCGATTATCTGTGAATCATACAGATTTCTGTAATGATTCTTTATTGTTCTTACTCCAGAATGAGTTGCAATAATCGGATTAGTTGTTACTTGAAGAATATCTTGAATTGTTTTTATCCCTGTATGCGATACATCTATAATGATACCAAGCGAATCCATTAATCTAATAACAGATTTTCCAAAATCTGATAAACCTTTTGTTACAGAAAGCGGATCGGCAGCAGAAGTTGCCCAGCTAGTACTGTTATTCCATGTAATCGTCATATAACGCATTCCAGCATTATAAAGATTGACCAGATTGTCCAAACTGTTTTCTATTGCATGCCCACCTTCAACTGCAAGCACTGCAGCTATCTTTCCCTGCTGGTTAAGTAAAAGTGCTTCATCAAGATTTCTAGCTTGACCAATAGTATTTGGATTCAAAGCAATTTCATTATTAAAAATATCTATTAATGCTTCAGTTGCATCATAGTACATTGTATCATGAAATTGTCGATAATCAATCCAATCAGCAAAAAATTGTATATCGACTCCTCCTTTTTGCAATCGAGGTATATCGGTATGATGCGAAGAGTGAGACGCTGCTAAATGATAATTCGGTTCTCCAGCTATCACTTCAAGAACATCATTATGCAGATCAATTAATACAGCATTGTGATGAACTGTAATTAATGAATTATTAAATTGCTCTCCTCCAAATATTTCAGAATTGATTGTTTTAGAAATGTACCCAAGTTTAGAAATTGTAATTGAAGCTTGTACTGAGGCTGATTTATTAAACACAGCATTCTGAAGCTTATTTCCTTGTGTTATTTCGGAAAGTCCCGAACCAACACCTCCATCGAGAAGAATCATTTTTTTAGTTATAGATTCTTGAGAAGATTTGATTGTGTAAAAATAAACACCGGCACTCCCGCTTGCATTCCATTTAACCGAATAATTTCCGGCATGAAGAAATTGAGAACGGGAATCAACCAGCTGACCCAGAACATCGTGAACAAAAATTTGAATATTATCGGATTTAGGTATAATGAATTCAATTGTTGTTGATGGATTAAATGGGTTCGGATAATTCTGAGCAATTAAAAAATTTATTGGGACATTCTCATTATCACTGATGTCGGTTAAAAAAGTGTAATTCCAATTTCCAGATGAATTGGAAAATGTTGAATCAATACTGCCAGTGTTTAAATTTTTTATAATCACTTTAACATTTGAAATTGCACTTTGAGTTATAGAATCGGTAACAGTACCTGAAATACTTTGGGAAAAATTAGGTGTGCTAACAGCAAGTAAAAGTGTTAATAAGATTTTTTTCATTTGTATATTCAAATTTGCAAGGGTTGATAAAAGAATTTTGCCACGAATCTCACGAATGGTCACTAATAAATCATTCGTGTTAAATTAGTGATATTCGTGGCAGTATAAAATTATCTTTTGCTAACCAGTACCTCTTTTAAGGAATCTTTGGTACTTTTAAGTATAACACCAAACGATTTAAGTCTCTCGACATTCATGGAAACGTCCGCGACATGCGGTAAATCCGGAATATCAAATATTGAAATTTTATCAAGCAAGTTTTCTTCGAATCCGGTAGATTTGCACAACATTAATCCCAACTCATATCTTGATAATCTTTCAGGTCCACCGAAATTAATTATTTCAGTTTTAATATCTGACTCGCAAAGAAATTTTATTGTTCTTGCTGCTTCAAGAACTGAGAGCGGACTTCTGAATTGATCGTAGAACAGCCTTACTTTTTCTCCACTTTTTATTTTATCATACATTTGGTGGAAAAAACACGAACTGCCATTCAGTCCAAATCCAAACATTAAAGCTGTTCTTAAAATAATATAATTATCAAAAGTAGATTTAATTTTTTCTTCTCCCATCAACTTTGTTTCGGCATAAAGAGAAATTGGAATTAGCTTTGCATCTTCAGTTAATAAAGAGCCGCGATAACCTGCATAAACCAAATCTGTTGAAGTATAAATTAGTTTTGCATTAAATCTTTCACATAATTTTGCAAGATTTTCTGTTGCAGTAACATTTGTTTTGTAAACAGTTTTGGTTGGAACCGCATCTGCTCTTTGCGGAGTTGAAACTGCGGCAGTATGAACAACTACATTCGGAGTAAATGAACTAAAAATTTGACTCAGATTCTCAATATTGCAAATATCAACTTGCAAGGAATTAAAATCTTTGCAGTTTCTTTGGAGATGATTATAAAGAGTTAGAATTTCATGATATTTAGATAATTCTAAGTTCAGGTATTGTCCGAGTAATCCGCTTCCGCCGGTAATTAAAATTTTCATGGTGGGCAAATCTTCCCTAAAATAGTTTTGCAGCCTGCACCTGTTACACGAGAAATATTGGTTTCATTCCCGGAAATTGTTTCATTTGCCAGAACAGCAAAACAGATTGCTTCTTTCGCATCTGATGAAATTCCTAAACTTTCAATGTTTTTAATTTCTACAGATTTGCCAAAGTAGTTTTTCAAATCAGATACAAGAATCGGATTTCTTGCGCCGCCTCCGCTGATTATCAATTCGTCAATCTTTGTTTTTTTTGCGATGAACTTTTCATAATTGCGGTAAACTGCATACGCTGTGAACATTGTTGCAGTACGAATTACATCTTCATTTGGAAGCATAATAAACTTGTTAACAATTTTGGCTAGAAAGTCTTTTCCGTAATATTCTCTTCCAGTTGATTTAGGAGGTTTCTGTTCAATGAAATCATCACTGTCCTTTAGAAAATCAAAAAGTTCCAAACTCAATTTACCTCGAATTGCAATTCTTCCATCTTTATCATAATCTTTATTAAAGTATTGCTTTGTTAAATAATCAATCAGCATATTCCCCGGTCCGGTATCAAACGCTACTACATCATTAACTTTACCTTTTTTGTTTAGTATTGTGAAATTTGAAATTCCGCCGATGTTCAGCAGTGCTCTATTTTTCTTCGATGAATGAAAAATTATATAATCAAAGTAAGGAATAAGCGGAGCGCCTTGTCCACCAAGAGCAACATCACCAACTCTAAAATCGCCAACGGTTAAAACACCGGTTAGCTTTGCAATTACGCTTGGGTCACCAATTTGAAGTGTGCTGCTAGCGTCATACCCAAACAATTTTTCCTTTGTAGGAAGATGGTGAATTGTTTGTCCGTGTGAGACGATTAGATCAACTTTATTTATCGGGAAATTTAATTTTCGGCAAAGTTTTTTTATTGCATCAATATATACTCTGGCGATTAAAAAATTGAGTTTGCATATTTCAGTTACATTTCCCCCATTTTTTTCAGCGTTACGCAAAATCATTTCTCGCATCTTCTTTGGGAAAGGATAAGTGTGAAATCCCATTTGTTTTATTTTTGTGTTGATTCTGTTTCCTATGAGTTTAACAAGAACAACATCAACTCCATCAACAGATGTTCCTGACATTAAACCGATAACATTCTTGCTACTCTTTCGAGATAATCGTACAAAATCTTTAATATTCATTTTTTACTTGTTAAGGTTAGTTTAATACTAATCTTTCGATTGTTATATTTACTTATCATCAAAATTAAAACATAACTCGGATAAAAAAATGATTAAGAAGACATTTTTTAATCTTCTCCTTTTCACAATTATTATTTCCTCACAAACAAAATATCCTGAAATAAATGAACAGGTAGAAAAAGGAAACTTTACTCAAGCTCAGACTTTGATTGAAGGCAAATTATTTCAGAAAACCATTTCGGAAACTGAAAAATATGATTTACAATTTCAAATTGAGCTGATGGATAGAATTCGAAAAGATTTCAGAAAAACTCGTGATGAAGTTGTTGCAGCTTTAAAAAAGAATTATCCGGTTCTAACCGATGAAATGATGGATAATTGGGAAAAAGATAAATCTTTAGAGATGATTTTGATTGATGGTGAAAAGAAATACTTCAATAATGCTGTAGCAAATCTCTTTCGCATAAACAAGGATGCAAGAGAATTAAAAAGAAAAAATGAAGGAAATAAGCTGGATGATCTCGATACTTTTTTAGAAATCTATATTCCCAAAGTTGCAGAAGCATCAAATAATGGTGAGCGATATGTCCTTCCGGTAAAAATGAAAATAAAATATTCACTAAGCGTTAAACCAAATGTTGTTCCCGATGGAGAAATAATCAGATGCTGGCTGCCGTATCCTAAAGAATCTGACCTGAGACAATCAGATGTTAAGCTGATAAGTACAAACAGAGATGATTACATTATTGCAGATGACAAAAATCTGCAAAGGACTATTTACATGGAAGGAAAAACTGAAAAAGATAAACCGACCGTGTTCAATTTTGAACTTGAATATGTGAGCAAAGCAGAATATGTAAATTTATTTGATGGTTCGAAGAAAATAACATTTGACCAGAACAAGGAAACTGTAGAGGAATATACTAAAGAAGAATTTCCGCATATTGTTTTTTCAGATCGAATAAAAACACTTTCAAAACAAATTGTCGGGGATGAAAAAGATCCGATTCAGAAATTGAAAAGAATTTTTACGTGGGTTGATGAAAATATTCCTTGGGCAAGTGCGAGGGAATATTCAACAATAGAAAATATTCCCGAGTATGCTTTAGAAAACAAACATGGAGATTGCGGGATTCAGTCTCTTACTTTTATGACTTTCTGCCGGTACAATGGTATTCCTGCAAAATGGCAAAGCGGCTGGATGATGCATCCTCCGGAAGTTAATTTGCACGACTGGTGTGAAATTTATGTTGATGATTACGGCTGGATTCCAGTTGACCAAAGCTTCGGAATTAAAAGTTATTTAGATGAATCTCATAGATATTTTTATCTTGGTGGAATCGATGCTTACCGTTTTATTGTAAATGATGGTTATTCAAAACCATTATTTCCTGCTAAAATATTTCCAAGAAGTGAAACCGTTGATTTCCAAAGAGGTGAGGTCGAATGGCGCGGCGGCAATTTATACTTCGATAAATGGAATTACAGCATGGAAGTGGAATATTTAGAATAATAAATCCTATTTCTTTTTGATGTCAATACACTTTTACGAAAAAGTCGTCTGATAGATTTGCGAAACGGGGCAGTTATTTTACTTGCCATTTAACTTTATTTTTAGTGCTTCGTTTCATAACTTTACACGCCTTAAAAAACAAATGAAACATAAACTATACATACTTGTAATTCTTTTTTCTTTTACGCTTTTCGCTCAAGATAAAAAGTATTTTGATGCTCCATTTGGCGGCGGTGGCGGTTATACGCCCGGGTGGATTTTTGTTAACCTTGATGAGTTGAATTACCAACTTGTGGGATTTGGTTCCGGACAACTAACAAAAAGCGGATTTTACACATCTGGGGGCGCTGGTTTTATGTACATCGGATTTGTTCCAGGTTTGCGTCTTGGTGGAATGGGGTTTGGAGGTTCAACATCGGAATCAACTGCCAAAGATGGCATTAATCGTGAAGCAGTATATCAGATTGCTGGCGGCGGATTCACTATTGAGTACACTTTGCCGTTCATTAAAAATATGGCAGTGTCTGTAGGTGCTGTACTTGGCGGCGGAAACATTCAAATTGAATTGTATAGAAACTCAGGTAATTTTAATTGGCAGGATTTGTGGTCAGAAATTACAATTGTAAATTCGAACACTGCCAATGTAAGCAGAAAGTTGTCCAATAGTTTTTTCTTAGTTTCACCAACCTTAAATATTGATATACCTTTCTATAGATTTTTATCATTTAGAATAGGTACAGGATATCAATTAGCTCTGGGAAAGTCTTGGAAAATCGAAAATGATCAAGCCTTATCCGGAGTTCCTTCAAAATTAAATGGAAACAGCTTTTTTATTCAAACAGGAATTTTTGTTGGATTTTTTTCTTACTAAATAAAATGAAAAATATTTTAGTTACTGGCGGTGCAGGTTTTATTGGGAGTAATTTTATCAATTATATCCTAGATAAAAGAGATGACTGCAATATAATTAATCTTGATAAACTTACTTATGCCGGCAATCTCGAAAATTTAATGCCTTCGGAAAAGAAGGAAAACTATCATTTTATCAAGGGGGACATATCAAATTTTGAATTGGTTCATTACATCTTTGAAAAGTACAAAATAAAGCATGTAATTCACTTCGCAGCAGAATCGCACGTTGATAGAAGCATCTTAGGATCTGAAATATTTTACAGAACAAATGTATTAGGGACAAATGTTCTACTCGAAGTAGCAAGAAAATTTGAAGTGGAAAAATTCTTACAAGTCTCTACAGATGAAGTTTATGGCAGCCTTGGCAAAGATGGGTTGTTTACTGAGAGTACACCACTATCGCCCAATAGTCCATATTCATCCAGTAAAGCTGCTGCCGATATGATGGTAATGTCTTTTTATCATACCTACAAAATGCCTGTTATAATTACACGTTGTTCAAATAATTACGGGCCTTATCAGTTTCCAGAAAAATTAATACCTCTGATGATCATTAATTCAATCAACAACAAAAAACTTCCGGTTTATGGCGATGGATTATATGTTCGTGATTGGATTTATGTTATCGATCATAACAAAGCAGTTGAACTTGTTTTTGAAAAAGGGAAGATTGGTGAAGTATATAATATTGGTGCAAGTAACGAATTGCCCAATATTAAAATTATAAAATTAATATTGAGCTATTTGAAAAAAGGCGAGGAACTGATTGAATACGTTAAAGATCGACCAGGGCATGATAGAAGGTATGCTATAGATTCAACTAAGATTCAGACACAATTAGGTTGGAAACCCGCTTTCACATTTGAAAATGCAATAGCAGATACTATTGAATGGTATTTAAAAAATGAATCTTGGTGGAAGCGAATTATTTCAGGCGAATATCAGAAATATTACGAAATACAATATTTAAGCAGATAAAAAATGAAAACAATTAAAGTAATCGTTAGTGTATTGGTAATTTTCGTCTCGACTTCAATTGGTCAGACGGATAAGAATCAAATGTCAGACTTACTTGCAAGTGCTTCATTAATTAGTGTAACAATAGGTGGAAATTTTCCTATTACTGGAAGTTACTCTGCATCGGCTACTGAAAGAGTTGATCAATTTGTTACAAGGATATATGATAAGGCTTTCTCTCTGGCTCTTGGAAATTCACCATCTCAAGAACAAATAAATGAAGTAAAAAATCAATTTCAGGTATACTCTTTACGTAATGTTATTTTGAAAAGAAAGAATGGCGAAGAGTTGAAATTAGATTTATTGAAGTTTAGAAAAACAGGAAATTTTGAATTTAATCCTTATCTCAGAAATGATGATATGCTGATATTTCCAGTGACTGATTTGGAAAGAAATTTTTTCTCAATTCTTGGGGCAGTAAACACTGAAGGGAAATTCCATTTCTTTGATGGCGACAAACTCTCTGATGCAATTTTTATGGGCGATGGAATTAATAAAGCATATGAAAATGTTTCAAAAGCTGAGATTACCAGGTTAAGCTATGATGGTGAAAAAGTTGAAAACATTATAGTAGATTTAAATACAGATATACAATTAAAGAGGGGTGATAGAATAAGAATTCTTGCTAATGAGACTCAGCGAAAGGATTTTAGAGTATTGATTTTCGGCGAAGTTAACATGCCTGGCTATATTCCAATCAAAAAAGAAAATACTACAGTTAGCGAAGTGATCTCTAAAGCAGGCGGGTTTACTAACAAAGCTGATCTAAACAGATCTCAAGTATTAAGAGGAGTAAATGTATTCAAGTCGGTGGCCTTTTCTGAGGAAATTGAAAAATTACTGATGCTGAGAATGTCTACTCTAATCAGTGAAGATTCTCTTCATTTTTTAATTGACGAAAAATTAAGGTTCCTGCGTGGAAATGCAAAAGTTGATTTCAATACCTTCGAGAATGTAGCAGACACACAATTTGTTTTGAAAGATGGTGATCTTATTTACGTACCCCCTAAAATAGACTTAGTATATATCTATGGACAAGTTAATGAGCCTGCTTATGTGAAATACGAAGAAGATAAGGATTACTCACACTATCTAGCGAAAGTTGGTGGTATGGGTGAAACTGCTTCAGATGATATTTATTTAATAAAAGGAAAAAACAGAAGTTGGATCTCGGCTGACGAGCTTACGGAAAAAAATATTAAAATCGAACCAGGCGATTACATTTGGGTTTCTAAAAAACCAATTAGAACCTTTTGGGATCATGTTGATCGAGCAAGCAGAGTTGCTTCTGTTATTGGAGGGATTGCAACCGTAATATTATTATTCATTCAGGCGAACAAATAAAAATACAATTAACTAAATATTTTCAGAATTACTTCTTTTTATTGTCGGGCTCAAGAAAAAAAAGTTTAAAAAATTTCTGAATTGCTTGACATTGAAATTTCTACATTGTAAATTTGAAGCCCTTCTTTATAGAAGAAATAAGTTTGTTCTTTGTAAGAGTGAGTGCATTTAACCAGTCAGTTAAATGGTTTCAATCAAGCGTCTAAACGCCAAGATTACAAA